>JAHECI010000239.1 GCA_024641825.1 Desulfobacterales bacterium
CCCTGCTGCTAAGTCCCTGAAATGACCAGACACGTATACGCCAGAGCGAAACGAGGAAGCATACCCCGCAAATATCTACATATTATGATTTTGCTAAAACCCTCTCCAATCAAGCAACCTAAATATTCTTATCAATTTTCATACAAAATTCAGAAAAAGAATATCAGGAAGGATGCCTATAGTCCATGAAAAATGTCACAAATCTTGCACAGACCGTCTTGAAATGTTAGAGATAATGACTTAGTGCTCTAATTCGCAAATACAGTGACTTATTTTATGAAAAGCCACCCCGTTCATCAGGGCCATGGATCATAAAAGTGACTAAAGTTTGAAGTGAGCTAAAGTTAATGACCAACGAAAAAAAAACACCCATTGCCGTTGTCGGGATGGCCGGGCTGTTTCCCGGTGCCTCGGACCTTGACACCTTCTGGCAAAACATCGTCAACAAGAAAGACACCACCGGCGAAGTGCCCCCTGGCCGATGGATTGCCGGACCGGATGCCATGGTTCATCCGGAACCCATGCCGGACAAAGCCTTTTCAAAACGAGCCTGCCTGATTCAGGATTTTAAATTCAATCCCCTGGGACTCGATCTTGATAAAGATCTTTTAAACGCTCTGGACCCTTTACATCAGATGGCCCTTCACACCGGCCGGGACGCTTTATTAAGCTGTAACACCTCATCTGTAGACAAAAAAAACATCGGGATCGTACTGGCTGCCATCGCACTTCCCACTGATTCGTCATCATCTGTTACCCGAAAAATCCTCGGAACATCATTTGAAGAAAAACTGTTCGGAGAACCTTTATCGGATAGACATCAAGCACTTTCAATAAAAGAATGCTTGGCTGCAAGGGTCACCAGCCTTCCCGCAGCTTTGCTGGCCCAAGCCCTGGGTCTTGGCGGCGGAACCATGACCCTGGATGCGGCCTGCGCGTCATCCCTGTATGCCGTGAAACTGGCCTGCGACGAACTATCCTCTTATAGAGCCGATGCCATGCTGGCCGGCGGCATTTCAAGACCCGAGTGCCTCTACACCCAAGTGGGATTCAGTCAGCTCCGTGCGTTGTCCCCTACAGGCCGCTGCGCTCCATTTGACGAAACCGCTGACGGTCTTGTGGTAGGAGAAGGGGTGGGCATTCTGGTTTTGAAACGTCTGGATGATGCGCTGCGGGATCAGGACACCATTCATGCCGTCATAAAAGGCATCGGACTTTCCAATGACATGCGGGGTAACCTTCTGGCCCCGGACAGCGAAGGCCAGGTTCGTGCTATGCAGAGCGCTTATACGGCTGCGGGATGGTCTCCCCAGGATGTGGATCTCATTGAATGCCATGGCACAGGAACACCGATAGGGGATGTTGTGGAGATTCAAAGCTTGAGAAATCTCTGGGATGACTCCGGCGGGGCAACAGGCCGGTGTCCTATCGGATCCATAAAATCCATGATCGGCCACCTTCTGACCGGTGCAGGGGCTGCAAGCATGATCAAAACCCTACTGGCCTTGAAACACAAAATATTGCCCCCTTCCCTTAATTTCAATCGCCCTTCGGACAAAAGCCCCCTTCACAACAGCCCGTTCCGGGTGCTAACCGATCCTGAACCCTGGATAAAAAGAGACAAAAACACCCCCCGTCGCGCTGCAGTGAGCGCATTCGGGTTCGGCGGAATCAACAGTCACCTGCTCTTTGAAGAGTTTTATCCTGAAATTGAAGATTCCCGTATAGAAATCAACAATCATCAATCAACAATCATCAATCGACAATCATCAATCCCACAGGTTCCTGTGGCAATTGTCGGCATGGCCGCTGCTTTCGGCCCCCTGACATCTTTAAGGGCTTTTCAGGAAACGGTTCTAAAAGGCGAATCCATCATCACCAAAAGACCCGAAGGCCGGTGGAATGGATGTGATGTTGAAGCCGAAACTTATCTGGAAAACAGGGCAGCCTGGGGCGGATTCATGGATGAATTTTCTCTTGATCTTCAGGAATTTCGCATACCACCCAATGAAATTCCGGATATCCTCATCCAGCATCTGTTGATGCTGAAAGTTTCCATGGATGCCATGAAGGACGCCGCGCTCCCCTTAAGACAGGAGCGGCCCCGAATGGGCACCTTCATCGGCATTGATTTTGATTTTGAAGCCACGGACTTTCATCTCCGGTGGAACTTGAACAACCAGGTTCAGGAATGGAAAAAACAAGGCCGCCTGGATTTAGATCTCATCGACGAAGAAAATACCGCCCAATGGCTGGCATCGCTTAAGGATGCCTTTCGCCCACCGCTGACAAATTCGCGAACCCTTGGTGCGTTGGGCGGCATCATCGCTAGCAGGATCGCTAGAGAATTTCGCTTTGGGGGACCGAGCTATGTGGTTTCCAATGAAGCGGCATCAGGCCTGAAGGCCCTTGAAATCGGCATGCGATCACTTCAGCAACATGAGACCGATTCTGTTCTTGTAGGCGCCGTTGATCTTTTTGGCGATGTCCGAAGTGTTATTGTATCGAACCAAATACGATCTTTTACCCAAAAGCACGACATTCGCCCCTTTGACACATCGGCAGACGGAAGCCTTCCCGGCGAGGGTGCTGCCGCCGTGGTGCTTAAAAGACTCGACCAGGCCATAAAAGACAACGACAGGATTTATTGCGTCATCAAGGGCATGGGAAAGGCCGGCGGAAGCAGCCTAACAAACGATTTGCCGTCAAAGGAGGCAGTTGTTCTGTCCCTGCGGCGAGCCTTTCATGACGCCGGGATATCACCGTCCTCGGTTAGCTTTGTGGAAACCCACGGCAGCGGCAACCCCATTGAAGACCAAATAGAATCAGAGGCGTTGCTCGAAGTGTTTAAGGGGCAAAAACCGGTTTGTGCCGTGGGGTCCGTAAAGCCGAACATCGGCCACACCGGGGCTTCCGCGGGTCTGGCATCTCTGGTCAAAACCAGTCTCTGTTTATACCAGGAGATCATTCCGCCTTTGACAAACTTTGTAACCCCCGCGTCTTCTCTCTGGGAAAACAGCCTGTTTTACATGCCCGGATTTCCCCAATACTGGTCAAGGGACAGAAAAGACGGTCCGCGCAGGGCATGTGTCGGTTCCATGACTTTAGACGGCAACTGCATGCACGCCATCCTCGAGGGCCTTGAATACGAAACCTTTGACCGGGGTTCTGAAAAGATCTTTTTGGAAAGAAAACGCCCTTTAGGCTTTATGAAACCAGGGCTTTTTGTGGTTGAAGGGAACAGCGAGAACGAACTTTTGGAAGGTCTTTCTGCGCTCAAACTTCATATGAAACAATCACAGGATAGAACCGGCCTGTCAATGGAACCTTTGGCCCGCTCCTGGTTTCGCAAAAACCGGTGGGTTCAAGACAAAAAAATGGCGGTATCCATTGTTGCCGAAAACCCGGCGCAGCTTGAAATCTTCATTGATGATGCCAGGGGAGCAGTTTCCACCCAAACCCCGAGACACATAAATGGTGTCGGCGGTGTGGGCTATTCTCCTTCACCCCTGGGTGCAACAGGTGACGTCGCATTCGTATTTCCGGGATCCGGAAATCACTATGTGGGCATGGGCAGGGGCATCGGCGTGCTTTGGCCGGAAATTCTTCGAAACATGGATGCCGACACCCTCCAATTAAAGACCCAGCTCATTCCCGAATGTTATGTGCCCTGGAGTACCTCATGGGAAACAGGATGGGAAAAGAAGGCTCTTGAAAGAATCGTTTCAGATCCGTTGAATATGATATTCGGTCAGGTGGTTCACGGCTCGGTAATGACCCGTCTTGTCAAGCAATTCGGGATCAAGCCTCATTCGGTGATCGGATACAGCCTGGGAGAATCCGCAGGACTATTCGCCATGGGTGTCTGGCCTGATCGCGGCCAGATGCTAAAACGAATGCTTGGCACCGACCTGTTTAGCACCGAGCTTGCCGGCCCGTGCAATGCGGCTCGAATTGCATGGAAAATTCCTGATGATGAAGATGTGAACTGGTGTGTCGCTGTTGTCAACCGTCCGGCGGACAAGGTTAAAACAAAGATCGACAAACAGCCTTTTGCAAGGCTTCTTATCATCAACACTCCGGATCAATGTGTCATCGGTGGCAGAAAACCCCATGTCGAGGCCGTCATTCAAGAACTGGGATGTGAAGCAATCTTTTTAGACGGCGTGGTCACGGTTCATTGTGACGCCGCAGCCCCGGTTGCCGAGGACTACAAACAACTTCACCTGTTTGAAACCACGCCGCCAAAAGATATTCGATTTTACAGTTGTGCTTTGGGGCACGCGTATACGCCGGATCGCGAGAAAGCTGCAAAATCCATTTTAGAGCAGGCCCTTTCAGGGTTTGATTTCACAACCTTGATCGAGCAGGCCTATTCGGATAACATCCGAATCTTTCTCGAGATGGGCCCGCACGCCTCCTGCACGGGAATGATAAAAACGATCCTTAAAGAAAAACCCCATCTGGCCCTTTCAGCTTCTTCCCGGGGTGAAGACGACCATATGACCATGCTTAAATTTCTGGGGACGCTGGCAGTCCACAGGATTCCCGTTGATCTCGATGCGTTTTACGGCGTACATGCATTTCCCCCGGCCGTCCATGAGATCCATGCCCAACAACCCGGACGTCTGATGAAACTGCCCGTGGGCCAAAAGATACCCTCTCCTTTTTTTCCGAAAACAGCAGTCAGAGGTCAGAGGCTGGAAGTCAGGGACCAGGGGTCGGAGGTCGGAGGTCGGAGATCAGAAGGGTATATCCATTACCAAAACATCATGAATACTCTGGCCGAGACCACCCAGGCCACATCCGATGCCCACAAGGCGTTTCTGGAGTTTTCAAATACGCTCACCCGAAGTTTTGAAAAAACCTTTGAAACGCAAACAAAGCTTCTTGAGACCCTGATGGCAGATGAACATTTGCAAATCGAAGATGGTCCGGCAGGACGAACACAAAGAAAAGCAACACAACACCCCATTGAACCTGCCTTTGACCGGAATATGTGCATGGAGTTCTCCGTGGGCTCTGTTGCCAAAGTGCTGGGTCCCGAGTTTGCCGTGGTGGACACCCACAACGTCAGGGTTCGCCTGCCGGATGAGCCCCTCATGTTGGTGGACCGGATTCTTTCAGTTCAAGGCGAAAAACAATCCATGGGTACCGGTCGGATAGTGACGGAGCATGATGTTCTTCCGGATGCCTGGTATCTCGACGGCGGCAGGGCGCCGGTATGCATATCGGTTGAAGCCGGTCAGGCAGATCTTTTTTTGTGTTCTTATCTGGGCATCGATCATGCGGTGAAAGGAAAGCGAAGCTACCGGCTTTTGGATGCCAAGGTCAAATTTCATCGGGGCCTTCCGCAGCCGGGAGACGTGATTCGCTATGAGATCGAAATCGATCATTTTTCACGTCAGGGGGAAACCTATCTTTTCTTTTTCAGTTTCGAAGGGTATATCGGAGATTCGCATCTCATCAGCATGACCGACGGATGTGCGGGTTTCTTTA
>JAHECI010000240.1 GCA_024641825.1 Desulfobacterales bacterium
ATCGTAGGGAAATCCACGTTGGGCAGGTCACTCACCGGAAGCAGGCGGTAACCGGTGATTCCAAAAAGAAGTATGCCGAACATGACCAGTGTCGTCATGACCGGTCGATGAATGAATATGTCGGATATTCCTTTCATGGCGTGTTTGTTCCTGATGATGCCGGTTGATTCATTAACGCCACCTTGGCTCCGGGAAAGAGACGAAGCTGACCGTCTGTCACCACACGCTCGCCGGCCTCAAGTCCTTTCCGAATCACCGTCTCTCCGTCAATCCCCTGTCCCAGTTGAATAACGCGCGATTCCACGGTCATGTCAGATTTGACCACAAAAACATAGTCCCCTTGCTGACCTCGCTGTACGGCCTGGGACGGTACCACAACAGCTCTCTGACTGGTGGCGATTCTGAGAGTGACATTCACGAACTGTCCCGGCCAAAGGGCCTTGTCAGGATTGGGGAACGTGGCTTTCAAAAGAATCGTTCCGGTGGACCCGTCCACCGTATTGTTAATGAACGAGAGCTCCCCCCGGAAGTTCGGCTCCGTTCGATTGGGAAAGGCGGCCTCGACACCGAGAGTTCCCTCTGCTGCGTAACGCTGGATATCCGCCAAATATTCTTCAGGTATCGAAAAACTCACATTGATGGGCATGATCTGATTGATGGTGATGACCGGCTGCTCGTTGGCCTTGATCACATTTCCGAGTTTTACCAAAAGGTTTCCCGTACGACCGGTGATAGGCGCCCGGACGGTACAGTAATCGAGGTTGATCCGGGCACTTTCCACAGCCGCCTGGTCGGCTGCAACGGTGGCCTTGAGCGCCCCCGCGTTTGCCAGCGTTTGATCGTATACTTGCGATGTCACATAATCTTTTTTAACCAATTCGGCATAACGCCGGACATCTTCTTTGGCACTCTTCAGCCTGGCGTTGTCCCGGTCGAGGTCGGCCAAAGCGCCTTCCAAAGCCGCCTGATAGGGCCGGGGATCCATGGTGAAAAGCAGGTCTCCCTGGGAGACGTCCTGTCCCTCCTTGAAAGCAATTCGTGTGATTTCGCCGGCAACTCGCGCTCGAACGGACACCGTATTGGACGGTTCCACGCTTCCAATGGCTTTAAGAACCACCGGAACATCTTTCTTGAGGGCGATGCTGACCGTTACGGGCGCCGATTTCGGGACATGACTATTTTCGGCATTTCCGGAACAGGCTGTCAACATGAGAACCGCGATTCCCGCTGTCAGGAGGTTAGATAGAAAATTACGAAACGGTCCGGAAGGTTTTGTTCCGGAGAACGGCAAATGGCAAATGATTGTCATGGTTTCTTTACCTTTTCCATGGTAATGGGAACCTTTTCCAGGGTGTTGGTGTTGGATATGGTTAACGTTCCTGTGTCACGCGCCAAGGCGGCAAGCGATACGAACCAGTCGGAAGTGGCTAGAACCCGTTGGGCCCTTGCGCCTTCGAGGGCACTCTGAGCCGACAAAAGGTCCAGGATGCTGCCGACACCGGCTTTATAACGCCCCAGGGCCACCTGGTAGGATTCGGTGGCACTCTTGAGCAGATCTTCGCTGGTTCTAACGCGCTGTTCGGCGGTCTTGAGATTGT
This sequence comes from Desulfobacterales bacterium, assembly GCA_024641825.1. Lineage (GTDB taxonomy): Bacteria > Desulfobacterota > Desulfobacteria > Desulfobacterales > UBA11574 > JAAXQD01. The sequence continues at coordinate 1,599 of JAHECI010000240.1, forward strand.
AATAGCTCGTCCACACCTCCAGCACCACCTGTTGTTCGAGGCTGTTCAGGCGAGCCTGGGCCGTCTCTTCGTCAGCCCGTGCCTGTTCTACATTATGGCGTTGGGAAAAGCCTGTGAAAAGCGGGACACTGAACAGCAAGGCACCGCTGTAATTGTCCTTGTACAAGGCAGTGGTGCCGTAATACGTGTTTCCCCAGTTGGCAGCTCCGTTGATGGAGGGGTAAGCCCGCGCCGCCACTTTTCGCACATTCGCCCCGGCTTTTCTGACTTGGGCACGCGCAGCTGCCAAATCCGGCCGCTGTTTCTCAGCCTGAGCAAGATATGCCTCCACTTTCTCCAGAGTTTCTTTGAGAGGGATCTCTTTTTTAGGAATGACAATGTCATACGGCGTATTGGCCGGGAGTCCCATGGCCGTTGCCAGAGCGCCCCTTGTGGTTTGTATTTGTCCCTGAAGGCTGTCCAGCGCCAGCTTGGACTGTGCCAGAGCGGTCTTTGCCTGAAGCACATCGGCAATGGTGGCAACGCCGGCATGGTGACGGTCCTTTGAGGCCTCCATATTTGTTTCAGCCTCCTTGTAGGTGGCTTGTTGGGCTTCGAGCAGGACTTTGGCGGTGACGTAATTGTAGTAAGCCTTTTCCACTTCAAAAACAATATTCTGGATGATGGTATTATGGGACCAATCAGCGGCAATGAGGGCTTCCCGGGCTTCGTCCAGGGTCGCCTCACGCCCTCCGAAATCAAAGATGAGCCAGTTGAGTTCCAAAGCTCCCAGAGAATCCCGTTGACTGTAAGACGTTTCGCCATCATCCCTGTGACCGCGGATGTAACTTGTACCGGCCGATGCACCAAGCTGCGGGTAATACGTGCCTTTACTGCTTTCATATGCTGCAGCAGCGGATCGGGCTTGGGCCCAGGCGACAGTCGTTACAGGGTTATTGCGAAGGGCAATATCCACAATGTTCAGAAGACTTAAGGATTGTTCGGCTTTGAGGATATCCTCGGGCAGGGTTATTCGAGCCGATTTGGAAGTTGACTTCGGCATTGTTTCGGGCGTCGGTGTCCACGGTACCGCGGAAGATGGGGCAGTCCCAGGGGATTTCCAGACTCTGTTCAGATCTGAAGCGCACCCGGACAGCGTCAAGACGGCTGCGAACAACACGGCAGCGAAAAAGTGAGGATTATTTTTTGTCCGGTTTTTTTCTCGATAGTTCATGGCTTCCTCTTATCCTAACGGATGGTAAACAAAATTCGATCAATTAGGATCTTACTGTAAGTCGTGCATCAAAGCGATGCCCCGAAAAAGCACTTGGATCAGAAGTCGGGCATCTTCATCCAGTGGGCCGGGGGGTTCCTCCAGCAGCCGACGGGCGGTCATGGCAATCATCGCTTCGATAAATATGGACGCCACTTTTTTGGAGTCCATGTGACGGAAAAGTCCGGAGGCGATCCCATCGTCCAGCACATTGGCAATCCTTTCAACAAAATTACGATAACGGCTGTTTTTCTGTCGTATGACTTGGGACTGTGCGATTTCGCGTTCTTCCAAAAGAAAGCGAAAGAGGCCCCGGTTTTCATCAAAGTAGCTGAATAACCGGTATACAATGCTTTCAATTTTTTGGTTCGGCGTAAGCGATCCGTTCAGAATTTCCTGGAGTTGGTCGCCGAGGGGCTTAAACCTATCTGTTTTCACGGATTCCAGCAGTTCTTTTTTGCTGCGAAAATGGATGTAGAGACATCCCTTGGACAACCCGGCTTCGGCAGCAACTTGATCCATGGTGACTTTTCGGGTTCCTGTGCGTGTCACAAGGTTCACCACAGCCTCTTGAATGGCCTTCCGGGTTATCTGTTCGAATAGGCGTTTTCGCTCTGTTTTTAGTTTTGACATGCCGTGTTTTTCTCGGGAAGTGACCGATAAGTCATAATTTTGACTGAAAAGTCAAAATATATTCTATCAAGTCACTTGTCAATCAAAATGTATCCTTGGGTTTCTCATCCATTCAAGGTCGCCGATCCGATTAAGGCTGGGGACGTTTTTAGAAAAGGGGAGTTCTTTTAGGGGAAGGCCGGCATCCAAAATCAGATGTGTTCCGGAAGAATTTAATTTTGCGGATAGGGTTATATTTTATATCCCCAGATAAACTTCTCTCACATGATCGTTGGCCATCAACTCCTTTCCGGTGCCCTCGAGGACGTTTCTACCGTTCTCAAGAACATAGGCCCGATCGCACATGGCCAGCGTCTGGGTAACGTTCTGTTCCACCAAAAGGATGGTAACGCCTTCTTTATTTACCTTTTTGATTAAATCAAAGATGTTTTGTACCAGAATGGGTGCCAACCCAAGGGACGGCTCGTCGAACATCATCAATTTCGGAAGCGACATCAACCCGCGGCCCACCGCCAGCATCTGCTGCTCGCCGCCGGAAAGGGTGCCGGCCATTTGCTTTCTTCTTTCTTTAAGTCTCGGAAACAGGGAGTAGGCATATTCCATGGTTTCGTTCCGTTTGCTCTTGGATTTGCCGTAAAGGGAGCCCATGATCAGGTTTTCCTCGACACTCATCTCCGGAAAAAGACGCCGCCCTTCGGGAACGTGAACAATTCCATGTTCAATAATCTTGTTGGGAGGCAAGTGGTCCAGGCGAATACCATTAAATTCGATGGTTCCGGAAACCGGCGTTAACAGCGATGAGATGGTCTTGAGTGTTGTGCTTTTACCGGCTCCGTTGGCCCCCACCAAAACCAGGATTTCTTTTTCCTTGACTTCGAAGGTAACATCCCAGAGGACCTGAAGATCTCCGTAAAAGACGTTGATTCCGTTAACCTTGAGCATGCTGTTCTCCCAAATAGGCCTCGATCACCGCCTGGTTGTTGGCGACTTCCTGAGGGATACCTTCCGCAATGGTTTGGCCGAAGTTGATGGCGTGAATTCGATCCGATATGGTCATGATGACCTTCATGATATGCTCCACGATCAGGATGCTGATCCCATTGTCCCTGATTTTCTTAATCAGATCAATGGCTTCATCAAGTTCACCCGGATTTAAACCTGCTGCGACCTCGTCCAGAAGCAATAGTTCCGGTTTTGTCGCCAGTGCCCGTGCAATTTCAAGGCGTTTTCTGCCGGCAATGGGCAGACTCTTGGCCAGTTTATCCTTCTGGTCTTCAAGATTACAAAAATCGAGAACCTCTAAAGCTTCCTTTTGTGCATTATTAATGGCGTTGACACGACAAAAGGCAGATGCGGTTATGTTTTCCAAAACCGTCATTCGAGCCAGCGGTTTTACAACCTGAAACGTCCGCCCAATACCCAAATGGCAGATTTGATGGGTTTTTAACCCGATGATGCTTTTTCCCTTAAACAGGATATCTCCGGAAGTAACCGGGAAAAATTGATTGATACAGTTGAATGTCGTGGTTTTTCCACTGCCGTTTGGACCGATAAGACCGAGAATTTCTCCTTTTTCCACTTGAAAGGAGACATCATTGACCGCCAGGAGCCCTCCAAACGCTTTGGTAAGGTTTTTTAATTCAAGGAGTACCATAAATTTTCCTCATATTACGATGAACTCGACGGCCGGATTCTAAAAACATTTCGCCGGATTTTGTCCCAATCCCCGACAATACCGTTGGCCAGAAACATGATCACAAATATGACCAACAGCCCGAAAACCAGGGCGTGTGCCTGGCTGATCCACCTGGGAGCCAGACCGAAAAAAGAACTTCTAAAGGTTTCCTGCAACCCCACCATGACAAAGGCCCCTACCGCAGGTCCCCAGATGGTGGCAACACCGCCCACGATGCCGACCAGAATCGCCATAATGGAAATAAAATGGAGCGAAAATACCACCTGGGGGTCAATAAAGGCCATGT
>JAHECI010000241.1 GCA_024641825.1 Desulfobacterales bacterium
AAAAGTTGTCCAAGATTTTGAAACGTTGAACCCCTACAGAAATATGGCAGTTGACAAACAATTCCCATTTCAATTACTAAAAGGACTGCGGTTTCTACACTATTTTTAATTATTCGCCTTAATTGCACTCAAAAAATGAATGCTTGCCCAAAAGATTGCTCATGGACCATCGGGTGGTTGGGTTTCCCCGGAGGGATCGCGCAGGGAAATGGCTTTTTTTCGACATGAACCATTGGGGCTGAAGGGGCGGATTTTAACCTTGACACACATTAAAGGAGGTAAGAACGATGAAGACTGCGAAATTTTTTTTTATTACCGCACTGATATTGCTGACGGTTACCGGAATGGGCCATGCAAAGACCCTTGTCGTGGGCTGTGACACCAATTTTATGCCCTTTGAATTCAAACAGGAGGGGAAGTATGTCGGGTTCGATATCGATTTCTGGGATGCCATTGCCAAGGATCTCAATTTGACGTATAAGCTTCAACCCATGGATTTCAACGGCTTGATTCCAGCCTTGCAGACCGGAAACATCGACCTGGCCATCGCCGGGATGACCGTCAAATCCAAACGGGAAGAAGTCGTCGATTTCGCCTACCCGTATTATGATGCCGGGCTGCATTTAATGGTGCGATCCAAGGAACAAAAAATCAGCGGTATCGAAGACCTCGGCGATAAAGTGGTTGCCACCAAGCTGGGCACCACCAGCGCCGACTTTGCCAAGAAGTTCAAATCCAAAGAGGTGAAGCTTTTCCCCAATATCGACGGTGCCTACATGGAACTGCAAACCGGCGGTGCCGATGCGGTCATCTTCGATTCGCCCGCTGTTCTGTGGTATATCAAAACCGAAGGCAAGGGTACGGTAAAAACGGTGGGGCCTCTGTACCAGGGGCAGTCTTACGGAATCGCCTTTCCACAGGGTAGCCCATTGCGAGAGAAGGTCTCCATTACCATTCTTAAGTTCATGGAAGACGGAACCTACAATAAAATTTATAAGAAATGGTTCGGAACCGAACCCCAGTAAAAACAGATCTCCATTTACCCCCCTCTTTTGAAGAAAGAATCCGGAAGAGGGGGGTTATTTAATTTCTTAACAACAGGCAAAAAAGATGAATGGGTCGCAAGACCCGTTTTTTCTCTTTCGGGTGTACACCGTAACGCTTAAAATAAAATCCGGCATGAATTTGCCGGATCGATCGGATGGATTCAATGGGCGGAAATTTTCAATTCAAATACAGCGTCATGTGGGAGTCGATCCCGGTTCTGATGACCGGCGTCAAGCTAACGATCCTGATCACTTTTTTCGGCCTGATATTCGGCTTCCTTCTGGGAAGTTTAGCCGGTTTGGGGAAAACCTCCAGGAATGTTTTCATCAACAAACTCGCCGGAGTTTATGTCGAGAGTGTCAGGGGAACGCCGCTGATGGTTCAGGTGATGTTCCTTTATTTTGGATTGCCGCTGGCCCTCGGAATGCGGGTTCCCCCCCTGTTTGCAGGCGTGACGGCAATTGCGGTGAATGCCGGAGCCTACATTGCGGAGATCGTCCGGGGGGCCATCCAGTCCATCGACAAAGGGCAGGTGGAAGCGGGGCGTTCCATCGGGTTGACCCATTTTCAGGCGATGCTATACATTATCTGGCCCCAGGCGTTCAAGCGGATGATTCCGCCCCTGGGGAACCAGTTTATCATCAGCCTCAAGGATACGTCTCTGCTGGTGGTTATCGGTGTCGGTGAACTGACACGACAAGGCCAGGAGATCATCGCGGTTAATTTTCGGGCCTTCGAAGTCTGGTTGACCGTGGCAATCATTTATCTGGCAATGACCATGTTCATTTCAAAAATGCTGAACGTCGTAGAGAAAAAATTGGAGATCGCCTCATGATCAGAATCGAGGGTTTGCATAAAAGCTTTGGACCGTTGGAAGTGTTGAAAGGGATCGATCTCCACATCCGGTCGGGGGAGGTCGTGGTTATCATCGGTCCGAGCGGCTCCGGCAAGAGCACGCTTCTCAGATGCATCAATCTCCTGGAAGACATAACGTCGGGGACGGTCATTGTGGACGGTATGGATCTTAAAGACAAGGACACGGATATCAACTTCATCCGCACGGAAGTCGGAATGGTCTTCCAGCAGTTCAATCTTTTTCCCCACATGACCGCCATGGAGAACGTTACGCTGGGTCCCATAAAAGTAAGAAAAATGCCCAAGAAGAACGCGCAAAATCTGGGTCTTGAACTGTTGCGGAAGGTGGGCCTCGAAAACAAGGCCCATGTCTATCCCGACCAACTGAGCGGCGGTCAGAAACAGCGTGTCGCCATCGCCCGGTCCCTGGCGCTTACCCCCAAAGCCATGCTGTTCGACGAACCCACCAGCGCTCTGGATCCGGAACTGGTCGGTGAGGTGCTGGAAGTCATGAAAGCCCTTGTCCTTGAGGGAATGACGATGGTGGTGGTTTCACATGAAATGGGTTTTGCCCGTGAGGTGGCCCACCGGGTGATTTTTATGGATGAGGGGTTTATCGTGGAAGAGAACACCCCTGAAAATATTTTTTCAAATCCCCAAAACGAGCGTACCCGAAGCTTTTTGGGCAAGGTGCTATAAGCCCCAACATTTCATTCAATGAAACGTCACCCGGATGGCAAAAACAGGAGAACCAAAGATGCTCGATGTGGTAAAGCGTTTTTTCAGTAAAATCACAGCGGACGAATTCAAGACCTTCGAAGGCCGGCAGGATCACGACATCCGCGTGGCCACCTGCGCCCTGCTGGTGGAGATGGCGCGTATCGATGAAACGTTTACCCAAGCAGAGATGGAGACCATTCTTTCGATTCTGAAAGAGAAATACGGATTATCCCGGGAGCATGCCGATGCCTTGGTTGCAGAGGCCGATAAAGCCCTGGATGAAAGTGTCGACCTGTGGCAGTTTGCCAGACTGATCAACGAGAATTATTCCAACGAAGAAAAAATCGAGATCATTGAAACCCTGTGGAAGATCGTCTATGTGGACGGAAAAATGGACCGGTACGAACATTATCTGATGAACAAACTCGCAACGTTACTGCGTCTTTCCCACGAACAACTGATCGATGCCAAGTTAAAGGTTCTGAATTCCAGCAAAAGCATATAAATCCCTAAATGATCGAAAGTCGAGGATGCCCCATAAATCAAGGGCAAATAAAATTGATCGATTCCATCGGTGAACTTTTCAATATATTGGATTTGAATAAAAACGGTGAACTTTCCAGATCAGAACTCCATGGATCCGCCCGACGTCTGGGGTGGCACTGGAAACAAGCACCGCTCCTGGCGGTTCTCGACCTCCTTGCAGTACCGCGGCCCATCTCCAAGAATAATTTCATATCCTATATGACTCAAATTTCTGAAGATCCCCAGGGGCCCTTTGGCAAGGTGCTCCTCAATGCCCCTTATTTTTCATCGTCAACTGCTTCAAAAAAAACTGACATTTCAGAACCAAAAAACGGCGTTGTCGGTAAAAAGATCTTAAAAAAGCAGCAGCCGGAAATACACGACCCGCCAAACACCGAAATGATTTCACTTTTAAAGCGGTTAACCCATCTTGAAGTTGCGAACACCTACCGGAATTTTCTAAAAAATGAAGGGCTCAAAAAACTTAAGATTAAAACCCATCGCGCCGCAGTGTTGGTCATCGATCCCCAAAGATCTTTTACACAGGGAGTTTGGATGAGATCCATCGGCGCTGAAGGCGAACTCCAAGTTAAACCGATTCAGTTGGCGTTCGACACCTGTGCTCGATGGCTCTATAAAAACTCCGGACGCATTGAAACCATGTTTACGAGATGCCCGTTTCCGCCGGGTAGCTACGACTGGGACGATGCATTCACCGGGATAATCGATGGGAAACAACTTTACTTTATTAAACCTGGAAACAGTGTTTTATCCCCGAGCACCAACGGTTTCCGTGAATGGGTCCAAAGATTTATGGATAATGGCAAGAACATATTGGTGATGGCAGGCTGTACGTTAAACAGCTGCGTCCGAAAATCTTCCATTGAAACACAAAGATTTTTCAAAGACCGTAAGCTTCAAGTTGTTGTTGATTTGAGCATGTCCGGAGCGCGTACAGCCAACTTCATGCCGTCTTTTTTATATGGCGGATCGTCCGCCGTTGAATCGGCTGTTCGTGAAATGATGGGTGCGAAGGTGTGGGTTGCCGACGCCATTCAGTGGATATGATATCTCATGGGGGAGCCGCGCTCTCCCCCACTGCTAAGCCATTGGAATAACGAAGCCACTCCGCCAACCCGCCTGCCATGCGAGGCACAAGCGGGCAGGTATCGTTACACGGAAAAGCATCCCCCCCCGAACACGGTCGCCCTCATTCCCATGGCCGAAAGACTCCCATCGAGGACGTTCGACCTGGGTGATAGGGGTACTTAAATAGAAAAATCCATTGAACCATTGGAATTTACTCGGTTTCTATTTTTTGCAGATGCACAATATGTAGTAATTTGAATTAATAAACTACAATATGTTCTAATTCAATAGAATTATATATAAATTACATATAATTTTACTTGACATTAAAAAATCGCAAAATTATGAATATATATAAAATCAAGGATGTTGATATTAAAATATTTATACAGCAGCAGTGAACGCACCAGACTTTCAGATAGACTTCGGAAAACGGGCTTGGGTCACTGCAGCGTTCGGGTGTGAACATTTTCCCATAGTCGACAACCTTATTATCGCAGGTTGATACCATGGAAGAAAAGATTGTCATGAACGATTCCGCTAGAGGGAAATCTGAATCAAGAAACGTATTGAACAAATACTACAGCGTACAGTTCTGCGTAAATGGGATGGATACGGCATACCTTTTCAAGTTGCGAGACATCCCCTTAAACGGGCTGTGTATTCTGGTAAAAGAAGATTCTCCGGTACTCAAAGAACTGGAAGTCGGTGACATATTGAGCATGGGTTACCATCCGCTTGAATCGCCGGAATCGCCAAAACTGTTGAAGACCCGGGTTACCTCAAAAAACGCATACGATTTCTTTTCAGGACATTCTCTCGTCGGGTTGTCCATCCTCGAGCAGGATGGGTTTTCGTGATTTATCGCAAAACTGAACAATAGAATCCGCGGAATTTCCATAGTGGATCCGTTAAAAAGCGGCTTCTCTGGTGTGCGTGCATCTTATTCTTCGGTCATCTGCATAAAAATGCAAAAAATGATGTGCACCGAGTCTAACAACGGCATTTAGGGAAGCCTTAGATTAGATTTGAACATATTTAACCGGTTCGGACGACTCCACACCCCATGAGGTTGACGGCTCACCGATCCGGATGATGTCTTGAAACAAAAGAGGCTTTCAAGGCGAATAGGGCAGGGTCAGCAATGACCCTGCTTTTTTTTGTCCGGACCCTGGGCAGCCAAATATAGACTTTTCACGTTTAACTTTT
>JAHECI010000017.1:0-9354 GCA_024641825.1 Desulfobacterales bacterium
AGGGATATGGGTGGATTTGAAAGAATGCCGAAGGTCTCGATAAAATCATTTGGAGCTGTTCGAAAAGCCCTAAACCGGGGAGTTTATCCCGGTGGATATTGGGGATAGATCACGCCAAAGCCAATAAATTTGTGAAACTCGAAATATCGCCCCAAAACAGCTTAAAATTTTGCGCCGCTGCAATTGACCAGCCAGACCAAAGGAATTTTCAGGCGTTTGTAAAGATCGGTCACCCGCAAAATATTTTCAGACTGCCCCGGAATCCAGGCACCGGCCATCACTTTATTGTCAAACCCGATGATCTCCGCCCATTTCTCCGAAATTTTGCCGATGCCCTCAATAACGTTGGTGATCCCTTCCAGATTGTTCATCGGGTTGTAAAGCGCGTGCAATCTCCGGGTCCTTGCCGGGTCGGGACGATGGGGTCGGCCCGTGAAAATCAAAGTGGATAAATTTTTTTGATTATCTGTTCGCTTTGCGAATTCCGAGCTGATCCAGCGCAATGATCCATTTACAGATATTGGCCGATCCTTCGACCATGGTATAGGTGGGGGTGTCCCGATAAAAGCGTGCGACGGGATACTCTGTAGAATATCCGTAGGCCCCCAGAATCCTCATGGCATAATTGGCACACCGTGTTACGACTTCACCGGCAAAATACTTTGCCTGTGCCACATCGAGTCCGTTGTTGAGGTTCCCCTGATCTTTTTCCCAAGCGGCCTTGTAAACCAGAAGCCGGGCCGCCTCGATCTCGGCAGACATCTGGGCAATCATATCCTGATTCATCTGAAACTCGCCGATGGGTTTGCCGTACTGTTTTCGTTCATTACAGTATTTCACCGACACATTCAGACATGCCTGGGCAACCCCCACGGCACCGGCGGCGGCAGACAGACGGGTCTGGTTGAGTGAGCCGAAGAGTATCCGTGCACCGTCTCCGGGTTTTCCGATGATGTTTTCCCGGGGCACCCGTGTATTGTTTAAAAATATTTCACCGGTGGGAGAAGAGTGAGACCCCATTTTTTCTAAGGCCGATGTTTTAACACCGTTAAAATTCTTCGGCTCCACAACAAAGGCCGAAAGACCCTTGGAGGCCTTATCTGGATCCGTATAGGCATAATAGATAATGACATCGGCAACATCTGCATTGGAGATCCAGGTCTTGGAGCCGTTTAGGACCCAGTGATCGCCCGTTTCCTCTGCGGTGGACGTCATGGCCATCACATCGGAACCGGCATCGGGTTCTGTGATGGCAAATCCACCGATGAAGTCGGCGTTCAGCAGGTTGGGAATGTATTTCTGTTTTAAGGCTTCGCTTCCGTATTTGAATAGGGTAAACGCGCTTCCAAGACACTGCATGTTGACTTGAACCCTCAAAGAGCTCGATGCTTTTGCGATTTCTTCGGTCACAATCATTGCCGCCAGCCACCCCATATCTTCCCCGCCGTATTTTTCAGGAATAACCGTTCCGAAAAAACCGAGGTCTCCCATGGGTTTGATCGCTTCCTTATACGGAAAGTAATGGTCAGCATCCCATTGATCGGCATGGGGTGCAATTTTTTTGGTCGCAAATTCAGACACCGCTTTTTTCAGCATCTCGAGTTCTTTTGATAGCGCAAATTCCATATGACATCCTCCCACAATTAGAATCCATTGAATATTTTCTATTGAAGATTGACAATCTAAACAGAAAGCAGCTTTTCGCAGATATATACAGATAACATTATCAATTAACTTTTGCACCCCTAATATTTATAACTTGAAGGGAGATTTTTTAAGGATATTTTTCTTTTGGATCTCAACCATACCGTCATGCTTCATCCGGCGCGGAAGCGCTGATAAAACCGAGGTATGACATCCCCACTAGGGCCGAGAGAACGGATCCTGCCAGGATGGCAATTCTGGAATAATTGAGTAGCTGAGGGTCGGAAAACGAAAGGTCTGCAAGAAACAACGACATGGTGAAGCCGATTCCCCCAAGCATGGCCCCGCCAAAAATATGCGACCACCTGACTTCTTGGGGTAAGGACGCTATTCCGGTCTTAACCGAAAGATAGGAAAATAGGATGACGCCTAAAGGCTTTCCGAAAACCAGACCAAAGACAATCCCCAGGATTACCGTATTTGAGGCCATTTCCGAAAAAACCATACCGTGAAAGGTCAATCCGGTATTCCCCATGGCAAAAAAGGGCAGAATTAAAAATGCAACCCATGGGTGAAGGGCGTGCATCAATCGCTGCAGGGGGGTCTCCACATCATGACAGGCCAGTTCCAGCGCTTGAACAGCATGCATGTGTTCCTCATTCAGGAGGATTGAATACCCGCAACTTTGTTCCTCACATTCAAACTTCTCCATTATTTTGTTAACATTTTGCAAAAAGTTATCGGTATCATACCGTCCCCGGGCTGGTACGAAAAGAGACACAATGACCCCGGCAATGGTGGGATGAACGCCGGATCCCAGAACAAAAAACCAGACGGCAAGTCCCAGAGTTGCATATATGATCGTCCATCGAATCCAGAGAAAGTTTGCCACGGCAAGCCCCAGAATCAAAAACAGGCTGATGAATAGATAAGACCAGACGATTTCCTTGGTATAGAAGATTGCGATAATGACCACCGCACCCAGATCGTCGGCAATGGCGAAGGCTGCCAGAAAGATCCTAAGTCCCACCGGCAGTCTGCGGCCGAATACGGCCACAGCCCCCAAAGCAAAGGCGATATCCGTTGCAACGGGAACGCCCCATCCGCTGATGGTGGATGATCCGACATTAAGTAGTGCATAGATCAGGCCGGGTACAATCATTCCTCCCAGGGCGGCAATCACCGGCAGCAAAGCCTTTTTGGGGGTCGCGAGTTCTCCGACGAGAATCTCCCGTTTGATCTCGAGACCCACCGTAAAAAAGAACAACGACATGAAACCGTCATTGATCCAGTGAACCAGTGTTTTGTTGATATGAAAATGTCCGAAGGAAAAGGAAACTTCGGTATGCCAGAAGCTGTGATAGGTTTCCCCGATGGCGGAATTGGTCCAAATCAGGGCCATAATCGTGGCGGCAATGAGCAATATACTGCTGGCAGCTTCTTTTCTGAAAAATCGCTGGAAGGGTCTAAAAATTTGGTCGGCAACCAGTTGTCGGGTGGCTGTTATGTGTCTGTTACGGGTTAACGGCATCATTCCTTTTCACGGTGAACCTGCTTTGTGTTCATTCTCTGAAAAAATCACCTAAATTTTCTCATTTATTGAGTTGCCTCAAATAAATTTTGCAGTTTAACTATTTGAGGGGTCGGGGAGTTTTTATTCTAACGCCTTGAGTACCAGCGGATGGATGATCTTTTTTTAAATCGGATGCTGTTTGAGTGACTTAGGGATCGTTAGAAAGAACAGGCGCATGTAGAAATTTATTTTTAAAGAAATTTTAAAGTTATGCAATGAACCTATTGATATTTCAAAGATAGTTTCCTGTTCTTTCTCTACGATCCCTTGCCGCGAGTTCATGCGGTTTAAAAAAAGATTATTCATGGAGCGACTTTATTAAAAAAACACCCCATCCCTTCAACTATTTAGGACCACGGCAACACTTAAATTTCGATCATTCGGCTTTATGCTTCACGTTGTCACATATCATCTCAGCGGCCTTTTCCACCGAGGTTTTTCCCATATCTATAATCAGATCATAAAGGTGAGCGGCATTCCAGTCCTCGTTAAAGTATTGTTTGACATACGCCTTTAAATCTCCTTCTTCTCGGGCAATAAAAACCGTTGCAGCTTTGGGACTTAGATTTTCAGCCGCCATAAGCTCTTTGGTTTTAAGATCATTATCTTTTATCAAACGGACATGAAGCGTATCCGGCTTTCCTTTTAAAAGGCATTGGCCGCCCCATCCGAGGATAATGACGTTCCCGGCTTCATATACATTTTCAACCAACTTTTTGGTGACCTCATAGTAGCTCTTGTCGTCCAAGCAGCCGTGTTCACGGTCAACCACTTTCTGGACAACAGAGCACGTGTAACGATCGACAAAACGAAGAATTCGTGACTGGGAAGCTTTGTGAAACGTTGCCGCTTCACTTTCAGAAATATGGAGTTCTTTAGCAATGTCAGCGACTAAATTTTTCCCGATGTATTCGTAACCAAGTTTTTTCGCGACCCGCGATGCGACCTTTTCACCTTCAGTGCCAAATTCTTTGCTAATGGTAATTACAGCCATGAAACCCTCCTTTTACCCCATCAATTCGTTGCGTCGATGTCTTTCTTAGAATTAATTTTTCAAGTTTTTCATGAAAAATTTTTAATGGACTTGTTAACGTTTCGACCTTAATGACAAACGACCTTCCATATCTTCAATAATCGGGTATTGTCAAGAGACTACACCGACTCTACGCTGATTATTTCCGGGACCATCTTTTTGATATACCGCTCGATGCCCTGTTTGAGTGTCATCTGGGACATGGGGCAACCGGCGCAGGCGCCTTTTAATCTTACCTTGACAATATTATTTTCCACATCGACAAGTTCCACATCTCCGCCATCAGCCTGAAGAGCGGGTCTGACATCATTTAAGGCTTTCTCAACTTTTTCTCTCATTGGATTTGCGCTCCTTATTCCGTTGAATTCAAATTGCAACCGAGGCTCGGAAAGTTTTTTGCCAAAGCACCCCGTTATATATGTTTTTCGAGGACCGGCCGGATATCTCCGGGGGTTGATTGAACAGGGACCCTTCCGGCCAAAAGCTTTTCTTCGTAGGTCGGTTTCTCCGCCTGGTAAAAGATGCCGATGGGAATCCGCTCTCCCGCTCCGTAGCCCCATTCCCGGGCTTTTTCAAAAGCAGCCGCCCTGTCGGCAGCATCATGATCCTTTTGGGAGATCTCATACACCCTTTCGTTGTAATAATCATAGGTATTAAAAAAAGTGAAACAAGGTTGAAGCACATCGACAAAGGAGAAGCCTTTATGGTTTATGGCGGCCTCAAACAAGGCCATAAGATGCTTCGGCTTGGCCGAATAACCTCTGCCCACAAACGTCGCTCCGGCGGAAATCATCAGCTCAATGGGGTTCAGGGGGTCTTCGGGGCTCCCTCCGGGGGTCGATCGTCCTTTGAAGCCGGGGGGGCTGGTGGGTGTAAACTGACCGGTCGTGAGTCCATATACCCGGTTGTTGTGGACGAAAAATGTCATGTTAATATTTCTTTTGGCACTGAAAATGAGATGCTCAATCCCTTCCCCATAGGCGTCTCCGTCCCCGGCGTGGCCGATCACCACCAGATCCGGATTGGCCAGCTTAATGCCGGTCATGGGCGGAGGGACCCGGCCATGAATGGAATAGAAACTGTTCACGTTCACATAATCCACAATTTTAGCATGGCACCCTATCCCGGAAACCAGGGCCACCTTATTAAGGTCGAGCCCTTGGTCTTTAAGATTGACCAAGACCTTTTTGATGGTGGTTAAAATGGCAAAATTACCGCAGCCGGGGCACCATGTATTCTGGGCAAAGGATTCTAATTCTTTGGCGGTATTCATTGGAGCACCTCCTTAACGTTGTCGAGCAAAACATCCACGGTAAAAGGACGCCCGTCAAAACGCAGAATCATATGGTCGATGCAGAAACCGTGACCGGCAACAAGTTTTGCCAGTTGTCCGGTGGCGTTGACTTCCACGTCAATGATCTTATCGGCGCCGGCAAGGGATTTTTTTAACGCCGCTACCGGTAAAGGTTCCAATATCAGGGGTTGAACCACTTTAAGATCCAGGGTTTCGGCCACTTCCATACACGCCCCTTTGGTGGAACCCCAACACAGGAGGGCGGTTTTTGAATCAGGATTTCCATATACGTTTACCGTTTCATATTTTTCAAGGGCATCTTCCAAGGCTTTTCTTTTGCGCAGCCGTTTCCGCTGCATCCGGGATATTGCCTCCGGTTCTTCGGTGGTAATGCCGCTCTCATCATGTTCATAGGAAGTGGCTTTAACGATGGCCGACGGATTTCCCGGAAAGGCCAACGGTGAAATGCCGTTTGGGGTATCGAGATATCTTTTGTACTCTCCCGGGTTGTTCCATAGCAGTGGCGTCTCCGGTTTAACCTGGTCCAGATCGGCCTCGAAGCTGAATATGCTTTCGCTCAAATGTTTGTCGGAAAGCACAAAGGTCGGAATCTGAAATTCCCAGGCAAGGTTCATGGCCAATCCGGTCAGATAAAATGCCTCATCCGCATCGCCGGGTGCCAGCACCACCCTTGAAAATTCCCCATGCCCGGCATGGACAACAAAGGCCAGGTCCCCCTGCAAGGTGTATGTGGGGACACCGGTACCCGGCCCAGGTCTCTGGGATTCCACAATGACCATGGGAATTTCACTCTGTCCGGCCAGGCTCAATGCTTCTGTCATCAACGCGAACCCTCCGCCCGAGGTGCCGACCATGGTCCTTGCGCCGGCATAAGCCGCCCCCAGTGCCATGAGTGCAACACCGATTTCACTTTCAGGGTGTACGGTAACCACCCCCAATTCCTTTTCGTGGGCTGCCAGATAATGGAGAATTGCCGATGCTGGAGTCATGGGATAGGCAATGTACATGTTCAGACCGGCTTTGACGGCCCCAAGGGCAATGGCTTCATTACCGGAAACCAGTGGAAGGGACTTTTGGTCCAGTTTTGGCACGGACTTGGAAGGATTTTCAATTTGGTCATAAGCATCCCGGGCGATTTTAAGATTCAGATCGATTTCATGCTCTACGGCATCCTTGATGACTTTTTCCAAAACAGACCATTCAATATTCAATACGCCGGCCAGTGCTCCGATGGCTGCGGTATTTCTCATAATCGGTTTTCCCTCGAACTTTTTGACAATGTCCATAAAATCGATCCCCAAGCCTTCGGCATCCGCTTTTTTAGAATCATAGAGGATTATTCCGCCGGTATTGAGTCGATGTTTATGGTTTTCCACTGCATCCTGATTCAAGGCGACAATGACATCGACCGTCTCTTTGTGGGCATCGATGCCTTTTTCCGCAGCTCGTATGATGGAAAAATTGTGACCGCCACGTATCAGAGAGGGATAATCATCATAGAAAAAAATCCGATAGCCCATCCGATTCAAAAGTCGGGCAATGACGTGACCGGCCTGGCGGATACCATCCCCTGCTTTCCCGCCAACCAGAATCGATATTTCTTTCATGATGTACCTCCCGGGGTTGTATGGGTGACTGTTGATGGTGAAGGATACGATTTAGAATTCTATTGATCTTAATATAATTCCACACTGTGGTATGTCAAACAAATCTACAAGCCGTCTCAAAAATACATCTAACGCCCAATTACGGCGTTGCGAACCTCTTCAAAATGCTCACATACTCCCGTGTATGCTCCGCTTTTTCATCGGCTCGCGCCTTGTCCTTGAACGTAATCTGCATTTTTGAGATGGCTTGTAATATGTTCGAAGGATAAAACGAGACGGGGCCAGATTCGCACCGTGGGTCCCTGGCCCCGTTTAAATGAAATCACTCATCTTCTATGATGATGGCATCGGCGCCGCATTCATCTGCAGCCTGCCGAACAAGCGCCTCGTATTGTGCGGGAACTTCATCCACCTTAACCATAGATTTCAGTTCGTCCTCGTCGTATTCGAAAACTTCAGGACATAAGTCGTTACACCGGCGATCTCCCATGCAATTTTCAGTGACTTTTACTTTCATTTTTTTCTCCTTTTAAAATAAATTCAAGTCGTTGGGTTAAGTAAACTTCTGACCAACGGCTTTCCCGTAATCCTGGCAGGCACGGATCCCTTCATCTGTTTCAACCATCTGTTCTTTCAGATCTAATGAACCGAGATCGACCATGTCCATTTTGAATACGTAAAGCATGGTGTCAAATATCATGTCAGCAGATTCGCCGCTATGGGTATAAGATCCGAAGGCACCCCCCATCTTTCCCACCAGATTGGCCTTTTCCGCCAAGAAAAGAAATGTTTTCATGCCCGCAGTAATATCCCGATGATACGTGGGGCACCCGAAGATAAAACCGTCGTATCCTCCCATGTCTTTTTCATCTTTTATTTCAGAGATTTTTTTCAGATCCGCGGTGTTTCCGGTGAGACGGACACCTTCGGCAATATATTCCGCCATTTTTTCTGTTTTTCCAGTTCTGCTGTAATATCCAATAAATACTTTTCCCATTTTTACCCCTCCTTTTTTTTAATTTTGTTTAATCCACTTTGGAGAAAGCTTTGATATTGGCGTTGCAAACCGGGCATGTTTCAGGGGGTTCATTTTCACAGGTATAGCCACAAACGCCACAAACATAGTAACATTCAATGTCTTCGGGATTATCAAGACTGTCTAAAGCCTTCTGGTAAAGATCGGCATGAATTTTTTCAACTTCATTGGCAAAGTTGAAGGATCTCTCCGCTGCTTTGTTGCCCTCTGATTGTGCTGTTTCAATCATGCCCGGATACATACTTTTAAACTCATGGGTTTCACCGGCAATGGCTTCCTTAAGATTTTCAGCGGTTGATTTTATACCTTTGAGGGCCCTCAGGTGTGCATGGGCATGGACGGTTTCGGCCTCTGCAGCCGCCCTGAAAAGATTGGCGACCTGGGGGTAACCTTCCTTATCCGCCTTTTTCGCAAAGGCCAGGTATTTTCTGTTGGCCTGTGATTCTCCCGCAAACGCTTCCAGTAAATTTTGTTCTGTTTGACCCATAACTCTCCTCCTTTGAAATTTTGTTGAACATTTTGAAGTTATAATAATAAAATGCAAATAATGACGTTTTAAAGACCCTATTCCAGCTTCGTAAAAGACTGGGTTTTTGACGTTCAGATTTGGGCAACGTTTTTCAGTTTCCACCTATTCCGGGAGGTCCTCCATGGTCAGTTCATGGTTGATATCAATACAGCCGATGACACTCTGGGCTCCGGGACACAATTCCAAATAGGCTTCCAGCGCATCGTTGGCCGCTGCCCTCTTTTCTTTTGGCAATTTAAGCTGGTAACTGACGTTAATGCGCGTAATTTTCAAAACACCGTCGACGTCTTCGATGTCTCCGGTTACGATGGCTTTAAACAGATCTTGAAAGGTCCGAATCTTTTTGCCGGCCAGCACCGCGGCCAGTGTGCCCATCATTCAGCCGCCCACAGCACCGACAATGTGATCCAACGTTGCCGCATGTTCTTTTTCCGGATCGACTTTATAGAAATCTTTGATTCCGCCGTGGACCCCGTAATAGACCGGTTCCCCAAAACCCTTGATCACGGCTTTCCGGGTAGGCCCCATTTCTCTCGTGATCGTAATATGTGACGTGTGAACAATTTTACCCATTATTTCCTCCTTGATCGTCCGTTTAAGCCAAATTACCAGCTCGA
>JAHECI010000017.1:9454-20872 GCA_024641825.1 Desulfobacterales bacterium
AATTCTCCACTGCTTTCGGAAACCGGCGGGCTGTTTAAGGGAATCGCTTCGATATTGACGGGGTTATTTTTGCCAAAAACCCATGACCTATTTATTTCCAGTATGGATTGATAAGGTCTTCGAATATGGCCAAGGCCGCTTCTGCGCCGTGTCCGGCGGCCGTTACGATTTGCTTGTACCCCCCCGAAACATCACCGGCCGTATAAATTCCCGGGATATTGGTTCTGTAGTTGTCATGTTTGATGTAGCCTTCTTCAGTCAGCTCGATTCCGATGGCCTTCGCCAGATCGACGGCAGGATCGTAGCCGATGGCAATGAATACGGCATTTACAGATAGGGTTGAAGTTTCTTTGGTTTTGTTGTTGTGAAGCAGGACTTCTTCAACCTTATGTTTTCCCTTGATTTCCTTGACTTCGGTATTAAAGAGTATCGGAATATTATTTTGTATCAGGTTTTTCACCAAAGCGTCATGAGCTCTCAGATTGTCTCTCCGGTGAACCAGGGTTACATCGACACCGATGTGATGCATGTGAAGGGCTTCGGTAACGGCGCTGTTGCCGCCGCCAACGATAATGGCTTTTTTCCCTTTAAACAGGGGGCCGTCACAGGTACTGCAATAACTGACCCCATGCCCCGACAGACGTGATTCCCCGGGGACACCGAGATTCCTGTACGTCGCTCCGGTGGCTATCAGTAGGGCCTTGGCCTTAAACTTTCGTCTGCTGGTCTGCACGGTGATGGGACCATTGGGCGTAATATCCAGAACCCCTTCTCCTGGAAAAATCTGTACATATTCCAGAGCGTGGGTAACCAGAATATCTACCAGCGTTTTCCCTCCAATCTGTTTAAGACCCGGATAATTTTCAACAATCGGAGTCGTGGCCACCTGGCCTCCAAGGACGCCTTTTTCCACGACAACCGTTTTAAGGCCGCTTCGTGCGCCATATATCCCCGCTGTCAGTCCGGCCGGACCGCCGCCCACAATCACCAGGTCTGCTTCAACTTCCTCTGCATCATCTTCGGGTATGAATACCGTCTGCTGCTCCATTTTATCCAGGGAAAGCATAAAAAGCTCTTCGGTCTGGGCACCCTGGGCAATCAAAATGTCATTGGCATATGTCTGGGGAACCGACTGGGCTGAATATCGGTTGGCAAGGTCCGGGTTGGCCTGGATATCGATGATTTCCAAAGAAATTAAATCGGGTTTTTCAACAGCCGCCTTTAAAGCGTTCAGGGCCTGCTGGGGACAATACGGACACGTGGCACTCACAAACACCTTGATATCTCTTGGGCCGTCTATCCGTTTTATGACCTGTCGCGATGGTTCGTTGAGATTGCTTTTTTGGAGCCCGATGAGGATAAGGGCCTCCAGAAAAATGCGCCCCTCTTCACCCAAAGGTGCCCCCAGCCACCGGATGTTGTACCGGTCCGGATCGAAAACCAGGGTCGGTGAATATTCAACTTTTTGTTTTTTGGCGGACTCATGAGATAAATTAAATTCGCGAAATACAATTTTATCGGTGACCTGCCGAAAAAAACGAACGGCCTGTCTGGCGGCATCGCTGAATACATCATTTTGACCCGGCTGGGTGTACAAAAAAATAGGGACCTCCGTTTGAATCGCGCCCAAAATTTTGGCGATTTCTTTCTGGGCCTCCTGTATTTCTGTGTCTTCGTCTTGATTCATCGTCTAATCTCCTTCTTTCATCAAATTATTCTCTGAATACAAGCTTCCCTCCGAGAAATCCGGCGATGACGGCCGCGGCAAGCATGATGATGTTGATAAATAGAAATGCGCCAAAATGGGTTGACGTCCCTGTCAGCACCCCGGGGTCGACAATAGACCATATGACGAATATCATCGCTAATGCGGATACCAAACCACCGCAAATCATCTTTATCAAAAACAGTTTTGTCAACGCGCCGTTGTATTTTTTCCGCCACACAACGATCCCTGAAAAAAGTACCACCGGCATAGAGAAGACAACAAATATGAGGTTATAGAACGCAGCTTGAGCTAAGCTGCTGAACTTAAAAATTGCGCTTAAAAAAATAAAAATAACGGAAACGGGAAGTACACCGTTGGGGATATGGACCGAAATCGGATGGACATGGTGCTTGACCATTGCTTGATATATTCGGTCATATTTTGACAAAGGGACGGGGATCTTTGTTTCAGCATCCGTCTCTTTCGGTCCAGTTTCAGGTTCTATTGGGTCAGTCTTGGCATCTATCTTTTCTTCTTTAGAAACAATTTCTACAAATTTACTTCGATCCGCACCACATATGGGGCATTTTTCGGGTGGCGCCTCTCCTTCATGAATGTAGCCGCAGACCGTACATTTCCATTTCTTCACTAGCGCTCCTTTCTGTTATTCAGCCGGGGACAGGCGTAGCATATTCATCTGTAAACTTTCTTTTTAACGATATCACCGTTCGTCCATGGGAACAAAGTTACACTCTTCAGGGCCGCAGTACTCCCCAATATACTCGGAATCGGGACGGTAAAGCACCGGTTTTGAGGCAGCCCCCCCAAACTGCTCTTCAATAACATGGGCCGCCCACCCGGAGATTCTGGCCATGGCAAAGATGGGTGTAAAGAGATCCACCGGTATCCCCATATAGTAATATAAAGATGCGCTGTAAAAATCGACATTGACAAAAATATCTCTTCCTTTTCTCTCTTTAAAGGCCTCCTTACCCTTTTTCTCAAGAATTTTGGACATTTCGTACCACTTGGGCTCTCCGGTACGCTCGCCCATTTTTTGGGACATGGGGGCGAGGATATGCGCTCTCGGATCATCGGTTTTGTACACGGCATGGCCCAGTCCCATGATAATTCCGCCGGTGTCGAGCAAATGGTTCACATACCCTTCAACCTTGTCAACAGAGCCAATATCAAGGAGCATCTCCATAACCCGCGTATTTGCACCCCCATGCAATTCACCGGATAAGGAACCGACGCCGGCAGCAACGGCCGAATACATGTGGGCCCTTGTGGATGCCACCTGTCTTGCTGAAAATGTTGAAGCGTTAAAAGAATGTTCTGCATGGAGTACCAGGCAGGTATCAAAAAAACCGGCAAGTTCATCGTCCGGAATTTTTCCATTGAGCATATAAAGAAAGTTGGCTGCATGGCTCAACTCCGGATCCGGATCAATGGGTTTGTTATTGTTCCGAATGCGGTCCCAAGCCGCAACAATTGTTGGGAATTTTGCGATGAGCTTTATGCCCATGCGAAATGCCGCTTCAGGAGAAGGCCCTCGGGTGTCAGGATCATGGTGGGCCAATAAGGCCGTCGCTGCCTGAAGGACATCCATGGGAAGGGCATCTTTGGGTATGGTTTCAAGGGCTGCCATGAGTCCAGGCGGGACTGTCCGTTCCGATACAAGCTGTTTCTTGAAGTTTTCAAGTTCTGTTTTTTGAGGCAGTCTTTCATAGAGCAACAGATATGCAACCTCCTCAAATGAGACTTTTCCGGCCAAATCCTGAACAAGATACCCCCTGTAGATCAGTCTTCCGGCAGTACCGTCAACATCGCCCACCCGGGTCGTAGCCACTTTAAAACCGCGCAAGCCGGTATTTAAAATAGGTTGACATGTATCCATAAGTTACCTCCAGTTCTATTTTTTTGAGTTTTCGCGGGGAGCTATAAACAGATGGTTATTATTTACAGCTTATATTATAGGATTAATAATCAATTTTCGTGCCAGGTTTGGATCCCAATCCAAAATTTCACCATGACATTTCCCGGGATTTAACCACCAGCAATTGGTTGCAGCGTGTTAGGACTCGGTGTTATTCAGAGTCCATGATTCTGAAGACATCGCGGATTGTCGGCTTTTGTCCGCATTCTTGACAAAAACTAAAGCAAAGCATTCCGGCAAAATGTATCATCGATAACGGTCCATGATACACATTTGTCTCACAGATCACCTACTGCGCGGGTATGGAACTTCGGCTTAAAAAGAAATATTTGTCTTGAAATCCGTTATAGACCTGCCATGAAAGGGCTGAGTGTTTACATAAAATATATCGCAGGTGAGAGGAGGCTTCTTTTCAGTTTCTTGATATGATGACGTTCTAATTTATGAACAACGCCCGGTCGGACCATCTTTTCCACAAGATGCGTCATCATGACGCGGTCATTGAGTTTTTCAATGATATGTTTCATTCCTGCCATGGTATCTAATCGGGATATTTTTTCAAATACACTTTCGAGAAATCCGGATGCTTTGAGGGTTTTATTCAATATGGTATCATAATCTTTTAAAGAAAATAGGTTTTTTTTCGGGTGACTGCGCCGAAGTTTTTTCTTTAAGGGTTTTGCGCAGACGATAAAGCTTGGAACACCGAACAAATAATCATGGGACAGGGCCTGCTCCTGTATACTCATTCTTCTGAGTTTTTTTAAGGCATGGTTTCTATTTTCTGAAATAGCGATGGGTTTCTTAAGGCATGGAAATGAATTAAATATCGGTTTTTGGGAAAGTTGAGGCAACAGACCTTTGACCTGGTAAATCTCCGGAAAGAGTATGCAGCTTAATGGTTTGGAGTCATGAACCATGCATCGGTTTTCGGACAGGAAAGGGCACGGTTTTTTCATCTTTATTGCAAGTCTTTTATATCGGAGATTATCCTCACATGTTATCAAACCCAGCTGGCAGTATTGAGAAAAAAGGTGAGAGACACGGGTGGTCAGGGCTTTAGAGAGTCGTATCAAGTCAACGAAGGTTACTTCAACGATGACGTCGGCCATCCAGCATCCGGGTGCGCTGCAATCATTGGGACAGCGAAGATCGCATTCCAAATCTGAAAGCTCCGCCTGGTGTTGGAAGTAGTCATTCAGCATGGTCCTGAGTTGCTTTTTCTGAACATTCGGGACAAAGCCCTTTAAACTCAAGGTTGTGTCCGATGATTTCAAAAACAGTTGCCCCGTAAAGTTCGTTTTCAAGTTGGTTCAAGGGTGCAATCGGTGCATCATCCACCCGGTCACAGCATACACAGCGAATATGGTAATGTTTGTCCGTGTCCCAGTCGAAGCGTTTCAAAGAACCGCTGAGTTCCAGTTTTTGGATTTCACCCATCTGGACAAGCACTTCCAAATTTCGGTAAACCGTTCCAAGACTGATCCGGGGAAGACGATGGCGTACCATCTTATAAACTTCGTCAGCACTCGGATGGGTGTGTTGCCTTCGCAGCTCTTCAAGAATTACTTTGCGCTGCTTGGTCATCCGAATGTTTTTTTTTCGCAGCAATTTTTTACCTCTGACACGACGTGTTTGCACTCTGATCCTCCGATATTTCCTAAGCTGAAAAGACATTTGTGTCAAGTATGAAATGGCGGATTCGGATGTCGCCCAAGGTTTTAATCACAACTTTCGGTATGAATATTGCAAAATAAAAAAAATTATTTTATACTAATTGAAAGCTCGTCAACCGCTTCAACCGACAAACCGACTTATGATTGAAATCCACACCCGAAAAGGCTACGATATCAATATCTCCGGTATGCCTTCTCATGAGCTTGAAATACTGGAGAAGCCGGCAAGAGTAGCGCTTTTGCCGGAAAGAATCCCCTTTGTTAAACCCCGTCTCAAGGTCAAAGTCGATGATCCTGTTAAGGTGGGGTCCCCTGTTTTTGAAGACAAACGAAACCCTCAACTCATATTTTTATCACCGGGCGGCGGTAGAATCGCCGACATCAAATACGGTCCCCGAAGAGTCATAAAAGAGATCGTCATAGAGTTGGATCCGGATGAGGACTACGAAGCGTTTCCCGTTATCAGCGAAGCCGACCTTGACGGTATGGAAAGAAAAAAGCTGGTTAAAATGATAATGACCGGCGGGCTATGGCCCCTGTTCAGAGAGCTCCCCTTTCGAGATGTTCCAAACCCGGACGTCGTCCCGCCATCGGTCATTGTCAGTCTCAATTCCAAAGAGCCTTTCCAGCCCGTGCCGGAAGCTTATTTAAACGACAGAATCGATCTGTTTGAATTCGGCATAAAAATTCTACAGAAACTATCCGAAACGCTTCTGATAAGTACATCTTCGAACGATGGCTTTGCCCAAGACCGCCTGAACGGTTTTGTGACCCACACCTGCAATGGGTTTTACCCTGCCGACGATCCGGGTGTATTGCTGTATCATATCAAAAAAAGTCCCGATGAAAACCGCTCCTGGTATATCAACGGACAGGATGTACTTCTTTTGGCAATGCTCTTTAAGACCGGAAAATACCCCGTGGATCGGACCCTGGTTTTAGGAGGATCCCTTGCCAGGGAACGAAAGCATCTTCAAACCAGAATGGGGGTTCCTTTGAATCATATCACCAAGGGACGGGCAGATGATACTGGAAACGCCAGATATATTGTGGGGGGAATTTTCAAGGGTTATACGGCTTCGAAGGATTCATATATGGGGTTTTATGAGTCCTCTCTGGTGTTGATTCCCCAGGGCGATGAAAAAGAGTTTTTTGGGTTTGCCAGACCTGGATTTAATAAACCCAGCCGGTCCAGGGCATTTTTATCTTTTTTAAATACATCGTCCATGGCCATGGATTGCAATTGTCATGGTGAAGTGCGGGCTTGTATCAATTGCGGATTTTGCGGCGAGGTCTGTCCGGTGGATATCTTACCCCAGTTCACATACAAAACCATACTGGCTGATGAAATTGAGGAGGCACTCGATCACGGCCTGCTGGATTGTGTGGAATGCTGTCTCTGCACCTATGTCTGTCCATCGAAGATCGAACTGAAAACTATTTTCAAGGAAACAAAAAAAGCATACTTTTTGGAACAGTTGTAATCATGAGGTTTATAGAAAAGTTTTTCGACGCCCAGCGAAAGCATTTTGTGGAAGGTGGAAGGTTTGAAAAACTCAATCCTCTGTTTGAGGCCTTCGAAACCTTTTTCTTTATTCCGGGCAATGTAACAAAAAACGATGCACACGTGCGAGACAGCCTCGATCTCAAGCGTCTGATGAGCTTTGTGATCGTGGCGCTGATTCCACCGCTTTTTTTCGGCATTTTTAATACCGGTTATCAGTCGAATCTGGCCTCCGGACTTCCGGTGACCTTTGTCGCTGTTTTCATAAAAGGGCTCCAAATTGTTCTACCGATAATTATGGTCTCCTATGGTGTTGGATTTGCCTGGGAGCTTGTGTTTGCATCCATCAGAAAACACAACATCAGCGAGGGATTTCTGGTTACGGGCCTTTTGTTCCCCCTGACACTTCCGCCGACGATTCCCCTCTGGCAGGTTGCCCTGGGCATTTCATTTGGTGTGATCTTTGGCAAAGAAATTTTTGGCGGCACGGGGAGAAACTTTTTAAACCCCGCATTGACCGGACGGGCGTTTTTATTTTTTGCCTATCCCATGAAAATGACCGGAAATGCCGTATGGACGGTGGTCAGCGGCGTCCATTCCCAAGGGGTGGACACCTTCAGCGGAGCCACCCCCCTTGCGCTTTCCGCAGTTCAAGGGACCGCTGCATTTATAGAATCTTTGCTGTCAAAAGCCGGATTTACGTTGCCCAAACTCTTTGTCGGTTTGTATCCCGGAAGCATCGGGGGGACATCGACGCTCATGTGCCTTTTGGGCGCTCTCTTCCTGGTTTTTACGGGCATCGCCAGCTACAGGATCATGATCGGCGGGATTCTTGGCGTCTTGGCAGCAGCATGTCCGGGCTACATTGTGAGCCTTGTATCCGGAAATTCAACGGTTCCCATGCTGTCGTTGCCACCGGTTTATCATCTGGTGATGGGCGGATTTGCCTTTGGGATTACTTACATGGCCACCGATCCTGTTTCAGCCCCCGGAATGAACGTCTCAAAATGGGTATACGGTTTCGCCATTGGTGCGTTGACGGTAATGATCCGCATTTTCAATCCGGCGTTCCCAGACGGAATCATGCTGGCGATTCTTTTCATGAACCTGTTTTCGCCGCTGCTGGATCATTTTGAAATCCAGATCCGGCTGAAAAAAAGGGTCCCCAATGTCTAATTATGTCAAATCGATATTATTTGCAGCGGTGTTGAGTCTGGTCTGCGGCAGTTTGCTGACCCTGGCATCCACCGGGTTGAAGGAATATCAGCTCAAGAATATCGAACTCGACAAGAATAAAAACATATTAAAATCCGTCGGTCTGCTGGATGGCCAAGACGTCGTTTCACCAGAGACCGCTGAACAACTTTATTCCGAGAATATCCGGCAGATATGGATTAATGTCGACGGTAAAATTATTCCGGAACAAACAAAGGGTAAAAGCGATCTGCCGGTCTATCTTTTTACTCAACAGGGGAAAGTTCAAGCATATGTCATCCCCATTCATTCTCGAGGGCTGTGGGGAAAAATCTCAGGATATATGGCCATAAAAAATGACGGAACCACCATCTCAGGATTTACCGTTTACAGTCATCAGGAAACCCCCGGTCTCGGCGGAGAGATCGAGAAAAAATGGTTCCAGAAGAATTTCGAAGGAAAGAAAATTGTGGATGACCAGGGTAATTTTGTTGCCGTTGCCATTGCCAAAGGATCGGTAAAAGAACGGATACCAGAAAGCCGTCAGAAAAATTTCGTCGACGGCATCAGCGGTGCTTCCATGACCGGAAAATTTTTATCGGCCGGGTTAAAGCAGACACTGACGGAATACGAACCTTTTTCTAAAAGATTCAGAAAAAATGAAATCAAATGAAGATAACAAAAACCAAAGCCTTTAATGTATTTTTTAAGCCCATCTGGGAAACCAATCCGATTTCCGGACAAATCCTGGGGATATGCTCTGCTCTGGCGGTCACCGTTCAACTAAAGACCGCCATTGTCATGAGCCTGGCCCTGACCTTTGTTCTGGCTTTTTCGAATCTGTTGATCTCTTTGATGCGAAAGTTTATCCCCAGAAATATTCGCATCATCATTGAACTCACCGTTATCGCAACATTGGTGATTTTTGCGGATCAGGTACTTCAAGCATTTCTGTACGATATCAGCAAGCAACTCTCCATTTTCGTGGGGCTTATTATCACCAATTGCATTATCCTGGGACGGGCCGAAACATATGCTCTGGGGAATCCCCCATTTTTATCCCTGCTCGACGGCATCGGCAACGGTCTGGGTTACAGTCAAATCCTGATCACGGTGGCGGTGCTTCGGGAGTTTTTTGGCGCCGGAAAATTTTTTGGATTTCAGGTGATACCCGATGCGTTTTATGCCGCAGGATACGAAAATATGGGGCTAATGGTTCTGGCGCCAGGTGCGTTTATCACCATCGGCCTCATCGTGTGGCTTCAGAAGACGGTTTCAAAAGAAAAAACATAGCTTCGCTTCACTCGCCATTGGAATAATGGATTCATGGAATGTTGGGTAAAGGAAAATGGGATATCTACAATACATATTGATTTATTGGCGATTAACAGATGTGATAAATTCTGTTTTTTTACCCAATATTCCAATATTCCATGGAGATTCCGTCATCGATTGGACTTAAAGATTAAATTAATTTCAAAAAGTTGTAGAAATTCCAAAACATAAAATATGGAAAACCTAATCAGCATATTTTTAAATTCCGTTTTTATCGGCAATATCCTTTTGGCGTATTTTCTGGGGATGTGTTCTTTTCTGGCCATTTCCAGAAAAATGGAAACCGCCATAGGACTCGGTTTGGCGGTGACCTTTGTGCTTTCCATTACCACACCGGTAAACTGGCTCGTTTATCACTACCTGCTGGCCCCCGGTGCCCTTGCCTGGGCGGGTTTTCCGGGAATTGATCTTAGCTTTTTTAAATTTATTATCTTTATCGCCGTTATTGCAGGCATTGTTCAGGCGCTGGAGATGATTATCGACCGGTATTTACCCCCGTTATACATGGCGCTGGGGGTCTTTCTTCCTTTGATTGCCGTGAATTGTGCCATTTTAGGAGCATCTTTGTTCATGGTGGAGCGGAATTATAATTTTATGGAATCTGTTGTGTACGGCGCAAGCTCAGGTTTTGGATGGATGCTCGCCATTGTGACCATGGCGGGAATTCGAAGAAAACTCAGATACGCCAACGTCCCCAAAGGGCTTGAAAATTTTGGAATCAGTATGATTATTACCGGCCTCATGGCCATGGCGTTTATGTTGTTTTCCGGAATTACGCTTTAGGGTTATGGTTAAGGGAGAATAGAATTATTTATGACATTTAACCACGGACTATTAAGGAAATATCGTTGATTTACCTCGTTAGCCTGACCGTTTTTTCCGCAATCATCTTCATCCTTGTGGGGCTCCTTTTGCTGGTGGAAGCCAAAGTCGTTAAAAAGGATGACTGTGATATCGTTATCAACGATGACGCGGAAAAAAGCTTAAGGGTGCCCGGAGGCATCACACTGTTGTCTGCCCTTGCCGCCAATGAGATTTACATTCCATCGGCATGCGGCGGCGGCGGGTCATGCGGGACCTGCAAGTGCGTGGTTGAAGCGGGTGGAAGAGGCGTTTTGCCCACCGAGCTTGCCCATCTGACCCGGCGGGAAAAAAAGGAAAATGTTCGCCTATCCTGTCAGCTCAAGGTCAAAGAAAATATGAAGATTCGGCTGCCGGAAGAAATTTTCAATGTCAGAAAATACGGCGCCACCGTGGTATCCAACGACAATGTCGCGACATTTATCAAAGATCTGGTTTTAAAACTCGACCCCGGCGAAGCACTTGAATTCAAGGCCGGGGCCTATATACAGATTGATATCCCGGAGTATGAGTTCTCGTTTTCAGAATTCAGAGCCAGGGTGGCCGAACGGTTCAGGCCCGACTGGGATGCCTTCAACCTCTGGGGGTTGCGGTCAAAGACAGAAGAGTCGATTTTCAGGGCCTATTCCGTGGCAAATCCTCCCAGTGAAAAAGACATTTTGGAATTTACCATCCGGATCGCCACCCCGCCCCCACGAGTATCAGAAGCGCCCCCCGGCAAAGGATCCTCTTATATTTTCAATTTGAAACCCGGCGACCGGGTGACATTAAGCGGTCCTTATGGAGATTTTTTTGCCAAGGAAACCCAAAGGGAAATGTGTTTCGTCGGCGGCGGCGCCGGAATGGCACCCCTAAGGTCTCACATTTTTCACCAACTCAACACATTGAAAACAAAACGGAAAATCACGTTTTGGTACGGCGCCCGATCAAAGCTGGAGCTGTTTTTCGAAAAAGAATTCAGAGACTTGGAAAAAAAATATGAAAATTTTTCATTTTATGTGGCACTCTCCCAACCCAAGGCGGAAGACGCCTGGGAAGGTATGACCGGATACATCCACCAGTGTCTGCTTGACGATTACCTTATCCAACATGAGGACCCCACCGAAATCGAATATTATCTCTGCGGCCCGCCCCTAATGATTGATGCCATTGAAGACATGCTGGACAATCTCGGGGTGGACCCGGAAATGATCGCCTACGA
>JAHECI010000018.1:0-16822 GCA_024641825.1 Desulfobacterales bacterium
CGATGCTCGTTTCCATTGACGCGGCGGGCATTATCTGATAGTTCACACAACGATTCCCAGCGGTTTTTTTCATAACGCTTTGAGATTTAACAACATGAGTACAACAGAAAAAAAATCGGACCTGGTCCGGATATGCGTAATAGACGGTCAGGGCGGCGGTATCGGAAGCGCGGTCATCAAAAAACTCAAAGACCTTTTCGGAGAAACCGTTGAAATTATCGCCTTGGGCACCAACGCCATTGCCACCGCCCAGATGCTGAAAGCCAGGGCCAACAGAGGTGCATCTGGAGAAAATGCAATTGTTCAGACGTCTAAAAAAGTAGATTTTATCATCGGTACGGTGAGCATTATCCTGGCCCATTCCATGATGGGAGAAGTGACCCCCAAAATAGCAGAAGCCGTGGCCGGGAGCCCCGCTCAAAAACTGCTGATACCGCTGACCCAGGAAAATGTGGAAATCGTTGGTTTACCCTCAACGCCGCTTCCCCATCTTATTGATGCGCTTATCGAGGAAAATTTAAAAGGGAAAATACCATGTGTGAGGCAAACGCGTACTTGATCGAAGGAGATGAGAAAATACTGGTTATGGAAGCTGTTGATACCGTGGAACCCGAGGAAAACGGCATTCGATTGACCAGTATATTTGGAGACCAGAAATTCATACAGGCGCACATTCATTCACTGGCGCTGGTAGACCACAATGTTTTTCTGAAATCTTAACATAACGACTCGATACCATAAGCGGCTTTTACTCATAAAATTCGATGCGTTGCGCCGAACCAGCATGTCATAGATGAAAATATTAATCGCAAAGAACGCTGGTTTCTGCATGGGGGTTCGCAGAGCCGTTGAAATGGTCCTAGATACCCCGAACAAACACGAAAATCCTATCTGCACCTTTGGGCCGCTCATACACAATCCCCAGGTTTTAAACCTGTTGGAAGAAAAAGGGATATCCATACTCGATGAAGTTCCGGATCACGGATCCGGTACGGTTCTGATTAGAGCCCATGGGGTTCCACCCGATACCAAAGAAAATCTGAAAAAAGCCGGTTTCAAGATTATCGACGCCACATGCCCCCGGGTGATCAAGGTACAAACCATCATCCGGAAACATGCACGGCAAGGATCCGCTGCGATCATCATTGGAGACAAAGAACACCCTGAAGTCATCGGTCTTTTAGGGTATGCGGGGGATAAAGGGTATGTTGTCGACAATATCAATGATCTTGATTCTCTTCCTTTGTTTGAAAACGCCATCATTGTTGCCCAGACCACACAAAACACCCGTTTTTTTGAAAAGGTAAAAACCTGGGCAAACCAAAAATTTCCCCACTACAAGATCTATGACACCATTTGCGATTCCACCGCCAAGCGCCAGGCCGAAGTCCATGACCTGGCAGATTCTGTGGATGCCGTTATTGTTGTGGGGGGGTATACCAGCGGAAATACAAAGCGGCTCGCACAAATTGCCCAAAAAACCGGTAAACCGACGTATCACATCCAAGATGAATCGGACATCGATATGGATGCACTTTCTGAAGCAAGCTGTATTGGGATTGCAGCCGGCGCTTCCACCCCGAACTGGCTCATCAATAAAATCTACAGAAAGCTCGAAGCCCTCCCCTATAAAAAGAAGCAGCGCTGGAAAAGGAGCGTGTTTGCCGTCCAGCGAGCCTTCCTTCTCACAAATATCTATGTGTCCATGGGCGCCGGATGCCTTTGTTATGCCTGTATCAAGATTCAGGAGATTTCAAACTACCTGCCCTATGTATTTATATCGGTGCTTTATGTTCAATCCATGCATATCTTCAACAACCTGATCGGTACAAAGGCAGACCGATACAATGATCCTGAACGGTCTTTTTTTTATGACAAAAACAAGATCCCCCTTGCCCTTCTCGCGTGTACAGCAGGGGGTGCCGGGCTGATCATCGCCCATTCAACCGGAACCATACCTTTTCTGATCCTTCTCGGCATGAGCATCATGGGACTTTCTTACAACCTGAGGTTGATACCGGCACATTTTACAGGGAACAAGTACCGGCGGATAAGGGATATCCCGGGATCAAAAACTGTTCTGATTGCAATGGCATGGGGAATCGTGACATCGGTACTGCCCGCCCTGTCCGTTTCCGAGAATATTCGTCTGAGTACGGTCATCATACTCTTGTGGTCTTTGAGCCTGGTCTTTGTCAGGACGGCATTTTTCGACGTTCTTGATATGCAGGGCGATCGCATTGTGGGAAAAGAGACCATCCCCATATTGCTGGGAGAAAAGCGAACCCTGCGCCTTTTAAAAACCATACTGGGCATCAATTTTGGCATTCTGATTTTGTCCAGTGCCTTTCACCTTATTTCGAGTCTCGGATTTGCCCTTGGGATCTGCCCCGCTTTTATCTTCATCGTTCTTTCAGCCCACGAACGCGGTTATATGCTTCCCGGGATCCGGCTGGAGTTTTTGGTTGAAAGTAATTTTGTTCTGGCGGGCTTGATCGCCCTTATTTGGTCTCTTCTTTAGCGTGATCCACTCGGCGGGGGGATTGTTTTCTTTGTCAAACTGCTCCCGGAACAATGCTTTTTTCAACCCGTTTAAACCCGTGTATTAACGTTCTTCAAGGCAAACATATCAGGATATCATAACATGACACACAGAAAAAAATTGCTGATCGTTGGCGGTGTTGCAGGGGGAGCGTCCTGCGCCGCAAGGGCGAGAAGACTTAACGAAGATGCCGAGATTATCCTATTTGAACGCGGATCCCATATCTCTTTTGCCAATTGCGGTCTCCCGTATCATATCGGAAAAGTTATTCCAAGGGAGCGGTCGCTTTTTGTTGCGTCACCGGAGTTGTTTAAAAGACAGCTGAATGTGGATGTAAGAACCCAAAATAATGTCCGATATATTGACCGAAAAAATAAACGGATCGACGTCGAAAATTTAAAAACCGGTGAAATATACCGTGAAAGCTACGATGCCCTTGTCCTCTCTCCCGGAGCAGCCCCCATAAAACCGGATTTAAAGGGAATAAACCTCCCTGGGATCTTTACCTTGCGTACCATTCCGGACATGCGCAAGATTATCGACTGGATTAACACCCGAACGGTGAAAAAAGCCGCTGTCATCGGCGGGGGATTCATCGGTCTGGAAATGACCGAAAATTTGAAAATACAGGGGATCGATGTTTTTCTCATTGAAATGCTGCCCCAGGTCATGCCTTTTTTAGATCCTGAAATTGCAGCGTTCATCCATGATCATCTTAAGTCCAAAGATATATCACTCTGCTTGGAAAGTCCGGTGACCGGATTCAGAGAGAAAAACAATGGGATGATCGAGGTTATGATCGAATCCGGCAAAACGGTTGCAGCGGATGTGGTCATTCTTGCCATCGGTGTTCGTCCGGAGGTCGAGCTGGCAAAAACAGCCGGTCTTGCCGTCGGCAGCCTGGGAGGGATTCTGGTGGACGATCAAATGCGCACCAGCGATGAAGATATTTTTGCGGTGGGCGATGCCGTTGAAGTGCAAAACCTTGTCACCACCGCACAGGGCCTGATTCCCCTGGCTGGCCCGGCCAACCGTCAAGGACGAATAGCGGCGGATGTCGTCTTTGGAAACAACCGGGGTGCTCCGCCCCGATTCCGGGGGGTTCAGGCCACAACAGTTTGCGGGGTCCTCGGCCTGACCATCGCTGCCACGGGCACCAGCGAAAAAGCCTTGGCCCGGTTGGAGGGAAATGAAAATTTAAACCCTTACGAAAAAATCTACCTCACCCCGAATCACCATGCCGGATACTATCCAGGGGCAAAGCCCATGACGATCAAATTGATTTTTTCAAAAAAAACCGGACAGATACTGGGTGCCCAGGCCGTCGGGACGGAAGGTGTCGAAAAAAGAATCGATGTGATTGCAAAATCCATCCAGCATAACGGAACCGTATTCGACCTTGAGGAATCGGAACTGTGCTATGCACCCCAATACGGGGCTGCCAAAGACCCCGTCAACCTGGCGGGGATGATCGCATCGAATCTGATGCGGGGGCAAACGTCCATTGTTCATTGGGAGGATCTTTCCGGGTCCGATGCATTTCTTTTGGATGTCCGCGGACCTTTTGAATTTAAAGGGGGGCATGTCAAAAATGCGGTGAATATCCCTCTGGCTGACTTAAGGACGCGGATGTCGGAACTTCCCCGGGATCGGGAAATTTGGACCTACTGTTATG
This sequence comes from Desulfobacterales bacterium, assembly GCA_024641825.1. GTDB lineage: Bacteria > Desulfobacterota > Desulfobacteria > Desulfobacterales > UBA11574 > JAAXQD01. Next base: position 4,218 of record JAHECI010000018.1, read on the forward strand.
AAGGGAAACGGTCTTATTTTGCCCTGCGCATTCTGAAACAGCATGGTTTTAAAGTGGAAAATATTTCCGGAGGGTATTTGATATATCTGGCCGTAAAACAATTCAAAGACATCGAGCAAAAAATCGTTGATCGGTAAACATCCGGGGAGAGGGTCCTTATAACCCTTGGCCGAAACCACGGCCACGGGCTCCGGTCTGTTTATTTCCAAAGGGTCGGTTCCGTTCCGGACAGAAGTCTTTTGATGTTTTCTTTGTGGCGAAACCCGATGAATACGGCGGTTGCTGCGGCACATCCTGTGAGGACACCGGAGCCGGTGGCCTTCCAGACAGCAACCGGCAGAACGGCGGCGGCGGCCAAAGATGCCGCCGAGACCCGGTTGAACCCGCAAACAAACAGGATAAAGACCAGAATTACAACCCCCAATGCCGGCGGTGAAATTACGGCAAAACACCCGGCGGCAGTTGCAACGCCTTTGCCGCCGTTTTTAAACTTCATATATATGGGATAAAGGTGGCCCATGAAGGCGGCAAAAGCGACCAGTGAAATGTAGAAAGAAGCCCAGAATCCATTTGAATCTGTTAAGGAAACCGCCAACCAGACCGGAACCGCGCCTTTGAGGATATCGCCGGCAAGGGTTAACATCCCGAGCGTTGTCCCTGCCACGCGCCGTACATTGGTGGCACCGATATTTCCACTCCCCGCCTGCCGGATGTCTATTGAGGAGAACAATCGGGTCAGGACAAGTCCCCAAGGGATGGCGCCCAAAAGATACGCAAAAAACGGCAGAATGAGAAGTTTAATCATTTAAGCGACACCCCAGTGTTATTTTAATGGAACGATACCCCCTGAAAGCCATACAGAGTGTATCCTGAAAACATCGTGGGTATCATATCACCGTTCACCGTAATATCAAGTCCATATAATATCTCTCAAAAAGGGAGCATTTTAAGTGAAACCTGTAAAAATTCCCATCGAAGATATTTTAGATCTTCACACCTTTAACCCCGATGAGGTTCCGGATCTTCTGGTCGATTACTTCTCTGAGTGTATCGATGCCGGTATTTATTCAGTCCGGATCGTTCATGGAAAGGGCCGGGGAATTTTGAAAAAACGGGTTCAAGGGCTTTTGAAAAAAAATCCGCTGGTGCACTCCTTTAAAAATGCGCCCCTTCAAGCCGGTGGTTGGGGCGCAACCCTGGTGGAACTCAAACAGAGATTCGAATAACCTTGTGTCAGGTTGTCAAGGATTGTATAGGGGGGTATAAAAGGAGATTGTTATCCGCGGGTGTTCCATACGGAGTTCCATTTTCCATGTTACCTGAATTGCCTAGTATGTAATCAAAGTAACAACAAATGTGGCATTTATTTCACATTTTTCCAGACTGTTACCCGTTTTTTTGAGCTAACTAATTGAAATATCAGGAAGCGAAAAAACCTCCTGTTCCTGCATGCTTTTTGCATGCTCTTATCCCATTAACGCAACGACGAACCCTTTCAAAACAGCCGGAACTTCCTGCAGCGCAGTTGAAGCCGGATCTTTGAATTGTTTTAACAGACCGGGGAAATACCCACGCTGTTCCAATTCAAGGATGACCCTAAAAGAATCTGAATCTATTATGACTGGTGAACTACCCGATAACGGAGGCCGGCGCTCAGGAACAGACCGTCGGGAATATTCTTACACCTCATACATCCCTGAACGAAGATCGGGTAAGGACCGTAGATGCGGGTTGGATAGACGGCTGAAACCCAGGACACCGGAATAGAAAAATAACCGGATATTTTGGATTTAAAATGGTGGGACCGGCAAAGGTCCTGCCTTTTTTATTTGACACTTCCCACAAATTTCCTGTATATAGTTTCTTGCCAGATTGATTCTACCAGATATAGTATAACAGGTCGCTGAAAAATATTTTCTTTTTCTCAATCCCGTGTCAGACTCAGATTTTGATCCTCGAAATTTTGCGACCAGGAGGGGTCTTGATGAGTGCGTATCCCTATCTTCAAAAAGACCGCAGAAGCGGTTTAGAAAGACGCAAAAGCAGGGTTCCGGTGGGAATAACGTATGAGTTCGTCGACCGCAGGCAAAAAAACGACCCCTATTACAGTGGCCCCGAACGGCGAAGCGGTCATGATAGAAGGGGGTTGATTTGGGATAGAAGAACTCCCAAAGTAACCTGCTGCTGCTGAATGAACCCGATGCCCGCCCGAACTTTTTATACGACAATTTTAAATATCCCCAATTTTTCCAACTCATTGAAGTCGCGTCGAGGAGGCGCTATCCGCCCAAGAAACTCCTGCAAGTAGGGGGAATTTTCCAGCGCCATCGGCGTCCCCGCCTCCGGAGGGCCCTCCCCCAGGGCAAAGAATATGCGTTTTTTAAAAAAAGTGTTGCTTTTTATAAATAGATATGTTTAATAAACTAAACAGTTCTTCTCAACCCCTAAAAAAACCGGGAAAATATGGCACCCAATAAATTTGAATCCTTTTTAAAGCGGGTTAATGACGCCACGGGAATCGCATCACAAACCGAATTGGCGTCCGCCCTTAATATCAACCGTTCGGCAATTACCCAAGCCAGAAAAAAAGATTCCATACCCGACAAATGGATATTGAAATTGTATCGAACCTTTGGCTTAAACCCGGACTGGGTCGAAACCGGCTCCGGCCCAACATTCCTGAACCCATCGGCGTCCAGAGATTCCATATTTAAAAATATACCCAAGGTCAAAGCCAGGCTGAGTGCCGGCGGAGGTTCCTTTGAAGTGGGATCCGAAATAGAAGGGTATTATGCCTTTCGGAAGGAGTGGTTGACCAAAAAGGGGAACATAAACCAGATCGTTTTAATGGATATTTTCGGCAACAGTATGGAACCTGAATTAAAGGATGGCGATACCGTACTCATCGACGAGTCTCAAAAAGATATCTTGGCGGGTGCTGTATACGCGGTTGGAATTGACGATACGATTATGGTTAAACGGTTGGAAAAACATCCCAACAAGCTCGTTTTACACAGTGACAACAAGGATTATTCTCCCATTTATCTCCAGGGCGATGATATAAACAGTGTCCGTATCATTGGCAAAATAATCTGGATTTGCCGGGAATTCAGATAATTTTTTTTGTCGTTTATGTTTATTTATATAAACTTTATGAGATTTAACATAAACATAACAGGTTAAAGTATGCAACAGCCGTTGGGTGGGTTGGGCCGTCCCATGTGGCATCCACCTTTATTTTTGAACCTGAACCGGAAGACTCTTTTCAGGTCCGACCCAGACAGAATCGAAGATTTTTTTAAATCGAGGCCCCCGAAGCCCCGTTGAAACGAAATCTCCGACAGGCTTCAACACGCTTGCGGGGAATGCGCTGGGCCGGTTGAATCTTCCAAATTAAACCGGGCCCCGGCGGCTGAAGTTCATAAATTTTAGGAGATATGGAAATGACAAGACACGAGGTTTACCCAGATTATCATGAAAGCTATGAATATCATGGAAGCACCGCCGTTGAAATAACCAGAAAACAGGGGCGAACCACCATTAAACAAGATTGGATATTGTTCGATTCCGTTGAGGAGGCGCTAGATTTTTTTTATGACAACTAGGGGAATCATAGAAGATACCATGTTGGATAAAATCATCGATGGTATATTGGATTGTATTTTTATGGTGATGATCTTAATACTGTCAATCCTGGGAACCTTGTGTTTCGGATTGTAGCCCTGGCATTCCGGCGATTATTTCATGCCGGGCAACCGTCCCGGGGTAGTATCCAGGTCATAAACATGCTATATATATTCATCTCCGCCTTTATATAATGGCAGATGCGCTGGAGGGTAAGGCCCGGGCCGGCGAAAAACCGCACTTTCACCAAGGAAGGTTTCCAATACCCGAAGATGGAACAGATTATCCCCCTGACAAAAGATCTGATTCGATTCAAATCGATGCACTCAAAGCCTTCCGAAATCCGGCGATGTGTGACCTTTATTGAAAATTTTTTAAACACCCACAAGATGGAATACCGGCGCATCGACCACCCGAAAGTTCCGTCGATTCTCGTTGCGCCTTCAAGCGGTTTTGTCCCCCTATTGCTCATGTCCCACATCGATGTCGTCGATTCGCCGGATAAACGTTTCGTTCCTGTGGAAAAAGATCAAAGACTTTACGGCCGGGGGAGTCTCGATGATAAATATGCGGTGGCCCTGTCCCTGGTGCTGTTAAAAAAACACCTGAAGCGGCTCCGAAACCAGGGGAAGGGCCCGGACGATTTGCCATTCGGAGTTTTAATTACCAGTGACGAGGAAATCGGCGGCTTCAACGGCGCAAAAAAGGCCCTTGAAAAAATTAAAACAGACTTTTGCATCGTTCTGGACGGCGGGAGCGTCGAAAAAATCGTGGTTAAAGAAAAAGGGCTTCTCCGGCTGAAGCTCATCTCAAGGGGAAAGATTGCCAACGAACCAAACCCCTGGCGTGGTGAAAACGCCCTGGAAAAACTGATCGACGATTACATAAAAATTCGGACCTATTTTGTGCGATCCGCCCCGGAGCACTGGCACAGGGATGTTACCATCAGCCGCATCGAGGCCGGGAAGCGGTTTCACCGGGTTCCAAAATACGCCGAGGCGATTCTCGACATCCGTTACACGGAAAATGACACCATGGAAGCCTTTATGGCCAAGATGCAAAAAGAATTGCACAGCACGGTGGTGATTAAATCCATCACGCCGATTTTCCATGAAGGCCCCTCATCCTATCTGGATCTTTTGTTGGCGATTTCTAAAAACACCGCAGTGGGATTTGAAGACGGATCCAACGACGCTCGATTTCTTTCGGAATACGGAATCAACGGGATCATCTGGGGTGCCGATGGCGACCAAAGTCAGCATTCCGAGACCGAGCACGTCAACGTCAAAAGCGTTTATTCCCTCTATCGTATCTTGGATGCGTTTATCGATCAGCTGCCCATGGGGCCGCACACCGTTTAAATTGTGGGGATGGGGTAACGCCGGAAGGCGGGACCGGAGTCGGTTTTTTGTCTATCATTCCCACCGGTTGTCGCCGACTTTTTTCAAATCGATATACTGTACCGTCCCCCGCTCACTGACAAAAGAGGTGAGAATCGAACTGACCAGGCTGATCAGCAGCGACCCGAACACCGCCGACCAGAATCCGGAAACTGCAAATCCGGATATTACCCCCGATACCATCATCAGCATAATTGCGTTGATCACAAAGGTGAAAATACCCAGGGTCAATATGTTTATGGGAAGGGTCAATATCAATAGGATGGGCCGGAAAAAAGCATTCAGTATGCCTAAAATGGCCGCAGCAAAGAGTGCAGAGGAAAAGCCGCTGATGCGGATTCCGTCAAGCAGATATGACGTTACAATGATGGCAACCGTTAAAATCAACCACCTCAGGAAAAGTCCTTTCATAAATTTTCTCCACGAACACGCTAAAATTTTTCGGTAAAAATTGTCGTTTTATAGGGGATCTTTGGAGGTCTCCAGGCTCAACAGCTTGGGGCCCTGTTTGAGGACGAATCGACCCGCCACCGTCTCCCAGATCCATCCCGAGAAACCGTACCCCCCCACCGGCTTGTTGACAAAGGCGCCGACCCATGTTTCTGATCGGCCCTGATTGACCCCCACCGTTCCGAAGCGCCCGAAGGTCATTTCAGAGACCCGATGGCAGTAGGGTTCGCCGACCAGCTGCTCTTCGAGTCTGCCGGCCTCGTCATCACTGCCGTAAATTGAGGCTCTCAGACCATAGCGATTGTCCCGGGCCAAACGGACGGCCGCTTCAAACGTCGGAAACGCGCTGACGAACACAACCGGGCCGAAGATCTCATCCTTCATGCCCAGCATCTCCTGGCGGGCCTCTACCACCACCGTGGGATAAACCAGGTTGCCTTCGATGGTGCCCCCCAAAACGATTCGGGCGCCCCGATCCACAGCGTCTTTGAGCTGGGCCTTGATGGCCGAAACCGCCCTGGGGCTCGCCACCGGTCCCATTTCAGTGGCAGGATCTTCGGGGTCCCCGATTTTCACCGCCCGGCTGTAATCGAGAAACAGTTCTAGAAAATCATCGTGGATGGATTCGTGTAAATAGACCCGCTCCGGTGCCGTGCAGGTCTGACCGGCATAAATGTATTTGGAAAAGGCCAGTTCCCGGGCCGCTTGTTCCAGGTCGGCACCGGGAAGAACGATAAATGGGTCTTTGCCCGGTCCTTCGAAAACGAATTTCTTTCCAAGGCCCTTAATGGCGTCCAGATACTGTATGGCATACGCGTCGGTACCGAACAGACAGATTGCGGGTATTTGGGGGTCGGCAACGGCATTCTCGAGAAATTTTCTGCCGTTCGCGTATTCAAAACAGATGGCGTCGCCGAAGATGGGCGTGTAAAGAGATTCGGTGAATCGGGAAATTTCGGAGCCTCGGGTGGCGAATTTCACACGGACCCGGTTTCCCGCCATGAAAATGGACACGATGGCCGTATTCAGCCAGGCGCTGCCGTTGTAGGGCAGCACCAGGGCGACTTCCTGATCCGGACCGCATAGGGGCAGGCGGTCCGCAAATACGGACGCCATGTCGTCGAAACCCTGTAAGTTGGTAATGACAAGGTCCGTTTCAATGCTGCATTCTCTGCGTGTAAAACCGGTGTCCCGCACTGCGGTGGCGATCATTGGGTCCCGGTGTGCGGTAATGGCTTCAATTAATCGATGAACCTGATCCAGCTTTTCTTCAACGACGTGCATGTTTCCCCCATGTTGGATTGGAGCCCCCCGCATAGGGTTATATCGATCATTTCTAAAAAAGCAAGTTTTTTTCGTTGATTTCCCGGGTCTTGTTGAAGGCTATTCCGGGCCACTCCTTTACGCAATAGTCGAGCTGCCATTGACTGGTGGTCAAATAGGCCCGGGCCCCTTCGGCATCCACTGCCATGTTGGATCGGTTTTTCTTCTCGAAATCCACCATATTTTTGGGATCGTCGGATTCCACCCACCGTGCAACATGATATCCCACCGGCTCGTAAACCGCATCAACACCGTATTCAGATTTGAGACGTTCCATGGTAATGTCAAACTGAAGCAGTCCCACGGCACCGAGGATAACGTCGTTTCCGGCAACCGGTCTGAAAACCTGAACCACCCCCTCTTCTGCGAGATGGGTCAGCCCTTTTTGAAGATGCTTTGCCTTCATGGGGTTCTTGAGAATGACCTTTCGAAAAAATTCAGGGGCAAAACTGGGAATTCCGCAGAATTTTAAGGGCTCTTTTTCGGAAAACGTATCGCCGATCTTTATGGTGCCATGGTTATGAATGCCGATGATGTCGCCGGGATAGGCTTCCGCCACGTTTTCACACGCATTGGCCATGAAAATGGTGGCATTTGAAAAGGTAACTTCTTTTCCGATTCTGTGGTGAACCGCTTTCATGCCCCGGGCGAATTTCCCGGAACAAATCCGTATAAATGCGATTCTGTCCCGGTGCGCCGGATTCATATTCGCCTGGATTTTAAATGCAAATCCGGAAAAAGGTTCCTCGTAGGGAGAGACGTCCCGTGTCACAGAAGACCTGGGACCGGGAGCCGGGGCGGTTTCGACAAAAGCGTCCAGCATCTCCTTCACACCGAAATTGTTGACGGCACTTCCGAAAAACACAGGGGTCTGGTTGCCTTTCAGGTAATGGTCGAGATCAAAAGGATCTGCAACACCTTCGATCAATTCAATATCCTCTCTTAACTCGTCAGCCTGACTTCCAAGAATTTCATCGAGTGTCGAGACCGAAAGGTCGCTGATCAAAATGCCGTCCCTGCGCCGGGTCTCCCCACCCGGGACAAAAAGATGAAGCTCTTTTTTATAGAGGTTGTAGACCCCCTTGAACCTTTTTCCCATGCCCACGGGCCAGGAAAGGGGGGTGCACTCGATCTGCAGCTTATTTTCGATATCATCAAGGATATCAAGGGGTGCCATCCCCTCTCGGTCGAGCTTGTTGATAAAGGTCATGATGGGCGTGTTGCGCATGCGGCAGACTTCCATCAGCTTCTCGGTCTGGGTTTCGACCCCCTTGGCATTGTCGATGACCATGAGGGCGCTGTCAACCGCCGTAAGCACCCTGTAGGTATCCTCGGAGAAGTCTTGATGCCCGGGGGTATCCAGAAGATTGATTTCAAAGCCCCGATAATTGAATTTCATCACCGATGTGGTGACGGAGATGCCCCGTTCCTTTTCGATGGCCATCCAATCACTGGTGGCATATCTTTCGGCCTTGCGGGCCTTGACGGCCCCTGCCTGCTGAATGGCCCCGCCGTAAAGCAAGAGCTTTTCCGTCAATGTGGTCTTCCCTGCGTCCGGATGGCTGATGATGCCGAAGGTCCGGCGCCGGTCGATCTCTTTTTTGTTATTAACCATGATATATGTCTCTGATCTCCACAACCCATCGTCGCTAAGGGGTTACGAATGGGCGGTTTTGAAACAGCTTCTAGTCGGTTTGATTCTTTGGCGGCCGCATTTGATACCGCTTCTGTCCTGAAAGCACCCGCTTGTGCATCCGGATGGATTTTGGGGTCACCTCCACCATCTCATCATCGGCGATGAAGTTAATGGCCCGCTCCAGGGTCATGGGCTTCACCGGCGAACATGCCGTGCTTTCATCTTTTCCCGAAGCCCGCATGTTTGTGAGCTTCTTCTCCTTGCTCGGATTGACATTGATGTCACCCTCTTTACTGTGCTCCCCAACGATCATTCCCTCATAAACAGGTTCTCCCGGAGCAATGAAAAGACGGCCTCTGGGTTCAAGGTGAAAGAGTGCATATGCAACAGCGCGTCCCTGCCTGTCTGAAACGATGGAGCCGGTAAACCGGGTGGGGAAATCACCGCGAAAGGCTTCATACCCGCCAAAAAGGGTGTTCATGATTCCGGTCCCCTTTGTATCCGTAAGGAATTCATCTCGATAACCGATCAACGACCGGGACGGAATGGAAAATTGGGCCCGTATTCTTCCGTTTCCGTCATTGACAAGGCGTGTCAGCCGTCCCTTTCTCAAGGAGAGTTTTTCGGTCACAATCCCCAAAAAACCTTCCTCACAATCCACAAACAGCTGCTCGATCGGCTCGAGGGTTTTCCCGTTTTCATGTTTGAAAATCACCTTGGGGCGGCCCACAGAAAGCTCGAACCCCTCCCTTCGCATGGTTTCGATAAGGATGACCATCTGGAATTCTCCCCGGCCCTTCACAATAAAGCGATCCCGGTCCTGGGTCTGTTCTAACTTCACGGCAACGTTTTGGAGCGTCTCCTTGATTAGCCGATCACGAATCTTGCCGGACTGTACGATCCTGCCCTCCTTGCCCCGCAACGGCGACGTGTTGATGGTGAACTCCATGGTGATGGTCGGCTCGTCTACGGTAATTCTCTTTAAGGATTTGGGATGCTCCTTTGTGCAGATGGTGTCGCCGATCATGACATCTTCGATCCCTGAAAGAACAACAATTTCACCGGGTTCTGCAATATCTGCCGCCTTGAGCGTCATACCGTCATATACCTGAAGCTTGGAGATCTTGAGGGGGAGGTGCTCCGATTTATCGTTGATGCAGGCCAAAGAATCATTGAATTGGGCATTCCCGTTAAAAACTCTGCCGATGGCGAGCCTTCCGAGATAATCGGAATACCCGAGATCCGACACCAGCATCTGGAAGGGTTCTTCCGGATCGAACTGGGGCGCCGGTATTTCAGCCAGGATGGTTTCAAAGAGAAGGTGAAGATTGTCCCGGTGTTCGGTGAGGGTCTTTTTCGCGATGCCTTCACGTCCGACGGCATAAAGATACGGAAAGTCGAGCTGTTCCCCGTCTGCGCCGAGGTCTATGAAAAGGTCGTATATTTCGTCGAGCACCGCATCGGGCCGGGCATCCTTTCTGTCGATCTTGTTGATCACCACAATAACCTTGAGGCCGATCTCCAGGGTTTTCTTCAACACGAAACGGGTCTGGGGCAGCGGCCCTTCAGAAGCATCCACCAGAAGAATGGCACCGTCCGCCATGGAGAGTGCGCGCTCGACCTCACCGCCGAAATCGGCATGGCCGGGGGTATCGATGATGTTTATTTTTACGCCCTTCCATCGCACCGAACAATTTTTTGCAGCAATGGTGATCCCTCTCTCCCGCTCCAGATCCATGCTGTCCATGATTCTTTCGTCGACTTCCAGGCCCGGCCTGAAGAGACCGCTCTGCCTGAACATGGCATCCACCAGGGTGGTCTTGCCATGATCGACATGGGCGATGATGGCGATGTTCCTTATATTTTCATTTCTTGCAGCGTTTTTCACTGAATGCATGTCCTTACAAATTTAGTCATAAAAAAAACCGGGTCCTCCGGACCCGGATCGTTGCCGTATACAAGCCAAACGAATAATATAAGCATCGAAACGATTATTACAACCATGTATTCACGAATTATTAACCGTGCGATCTTCGTGCGGAATACGGCAGGTCTGTACGGATATCGCCCTGGACCCACGGACAGTTGAAATTTTTGGGAAATAATGTTAAAAATTCTTTAAAGACTTTCCAGTTGCCCATACCATACAGGCAAAACCTTGGCGGAAGAAATTTTATGCCCATTTTTCCCAGATGCGTTTTCAACCCAAAAGCAGGGAGTAAAAAAGATGCAGGATGAACTAAAGTCCGCACAAAAATTGATCGACATCGTCATCGATTTCTTTGCAAATTACAGCTTCCAGGTGGTCGGTGCCATTCTGATTCTTGCCATCGGGTTTGTGGTTGCCCGGGCAGTGGCGTCCTTTCTTTCGAAGTTTTTCGAACAAAAACAGTTCGATGTTACCCTGTCAAAGTTCGCCGCCGCCACGGCCAAGGGCACCATCCTTGCCTTTGCCATCCTTATCGCCCTTGGCAAGTTCGGCATCACCATCGCCCCGTTTATCGCCGCACTTGCCGCCATGGCCTTTGGGGCCAGCTTTGCCATCCAAGGTCCCCTGTCAAATTATGGCGCAGGTCTCGTAATTATCCTCGCGCGCCCCTTCGTTGTGGGCAATACCATCACCGTCTCCGGTGTCAGCGGCATCGTGGATGAAGTCCGTCTGGGCGCCACGATTCTAAAAGATGAAGACGGGGTGACCATAACAATTCCCAACAAGCATATCGTGGGCGAAATTGTTCATAATTCCGAAGACAGAAGAATCGTGGAGGAAATTGTGGGAATCAGTTATGACAGCGATCCGGAAAAAGCCATCCAGACCGTCAAAGAGGCCCTGGACGGGTTCCAGGAAATTACCCAGGCGCCGCCGCCCCAAGTCGGTATTCAGGAATTCGGAGATTCGTCCATCAACATGGGTTTGCGGTATTGGATACCCTCCACCCAATACTTCAAGATCCGCTACCAGGTGAACCTGGCGGTGTACCAAGCCTTGAAAGCAGGGGATATCGAAATTCCGTTTCCCCAAAGAGACGTTCATATTGTTTCGCGATCTTGAAAACGAACACCCCTGCCGGCGAAACCCGGGGGGGTCACATGACTTTTTGGACCGCCCAAAACAGTGCCATGCCGACCACAACGGTACCCCCTAAGGATTTCGTTTTCAGCGCAAAAATAAAGGTTGGCAAGGCCACCCAAAGCTCCGGACGCCACAGGACCAGGTGGCGGGGCGTGCCGACGGTGATCAGCTCCGGCACCAAAAGGGCGCTGAGAATAGCCGCCGGAATCAGGTCGAGCCACTCGATCAGCCATTGGGGGAGATTCCGCCGGGCCAGGAAAAACAGGGGAAACCACCGGGGCAGATAGGTCACCAGGCCCATGCCGAGAACGATCCATAAATATCCTGTATGAACGGTCATTGACTCCATTTTTTTAAACCCAGAACCGTCGTTGCCGCGAATATGGAAGCCAGGACGATGTATGAACTGCCGGAAATCATCAGTGACAGAACCGCCGCCGCCAGACCGGAAATGATCGCCGTGAGCACATAGATGCGTCCCTTGAGCTGAAATATCAACAGGCAGATAAACATGGCCGTCAGGGCATAATCGATACCGAATGCACCTTCGGGAAAAAATCTGCCGCTGTATCCCCCCATGAGGGTGCTGGCAACCCAGGCAATATTTGCCGTATGGTTGACCACCAGGGCCGGATCCACCCCCCAGGTCTTCCGGCTGAACCGGGCATGGTTTACGGCGAAACTTTCGTCGGTGACCCCGTAGGCAAAAAGAGAGAGTTTCTTTCGGCTTGTATCGCCCAAAAATACCGCCAGAGACGAACTCATCAAAAAATGCCTCAGATTCACCGCAAAGGTCGTAACAATAATCGCGGCAGCCCCGGCCCCTGCGGACAGCATGGATACGGCAATAAACTGAGCGCTGCCGGCAAAGACCAGAATGGACATGAGCATGATTTGAAGCGGATTGAGCCCGGCTTTCTGGGCCAGTACGCCAAAAGCAAGTCCGATGGGAATATACCCGAGGCAAATGGGCCATGCCGCCCCAAGACCCTGAAGAATTGAAGTCTTGACATTCTGCCTGTTTTTTGGTGAATCAGACACCATCTTGTTACGTTTCATAAATACCTAAAAAATGGGTTGCGCCGGGCCCCGGATCAGG
>JAHECI010000018.1:16922-20797 GCA_024641825.1 Desulfobacterales bacterium
AATTGGAATTATAGCGCTATTCATCTTAGGCCTCGTTGCCGCGGGCAACACGGCATCCGTAAACACCCCGGATGTCCGCCGCTACGTTTACACCGGCGACGGGACCCTGAACCTTGTCAGCGCAAAAAACGGGATTTCTTTCAACGGGAGATACCGGACCGGCCAGGGCCTCTATCATGAAAAGGCCCTCAAAACCATCGACGGTCTGTTTGGGGTTGACCCTGATCCGGACGGTTCCACCGTATCCCTGCGGCTCATTGAGTTTATCGACTTTTTAGAAGATCGTTTTCATCCAGGGGCACGGATCACCATCGCTTCGGGATGGAGAAGCCCCCAATACAATACCGATCTTCGCAACAAGGGGAAACTGGCAGCAACGGCCAGCCTCCATCAATACGGGATGGCGGCAGACATAAAAATCGCCGGAACCTCATCCAAGGACATCTGGAACACGGTCAAAGAACTCGGGTTCGGCGGAACCGGATACTATCAGGGAGAACTCGTCCATGTGGATGTGGGGCCCGCCCGCTCGTGGGATGAAAAAACATCCGGCGTGGGAACGGATATCTCGGCACACAACAAACTGATCGGCCTCGTAACCGACTATGATTTTTATCTGCCGGGGGAGACCCTGGCACTGAGATTCATCCGGATGACGTCCTTTCCCATCGGCGTCACCCCTCAATTTGTTCTGGAGGGTGTCCCAACGGGCGGCCCATCCAAAACGACGGTCCGTTTTAAACCGTCGTTTGCATCCGTTGCCGCCGGCGGCTGCCCCCGGTTTTTCCATATGGACCAGATGGCAAGAATCCGTTGGCAATTGCCCCGGGGTATCGCCCCCGGCCCCTATACGATCCGTGCGTCGTTCTGCCAAAGACTATGGGACGAAATGCCCGTTGAAATTTTTTCACCGGCATTCGTGGTTGTCCCCAACAGGGAAAAATAACGTTAAATGTAAGGGTAAAAAACCCGGTATGATGGAAATTTACAATGGGCTCCAGCTGAAGATTCGAACCTGCCAAGTCGGCCCCTGGGGTCTGAATGCCTATGCCCTGGTCTGTGGGGAAACCCGAAAAAGTGTCCTCATCGACCCTGGGGCCGAGCCCGAGGCATTGGAACGACTCCTGGCGGAAAGCGAGCCCGTGGCCATCGTCTTGACCCACAGCCATTCCGATCACACGGGGGCCCTGGCCCAAATGCGAAAAAGACTGAAGGTCCCGGTAATGGCCCATCCCGGAGATGGGGCGCACCCAACGCATCTGGATGCCGACCGCTGGCTGCACCACGGGAGCACCGTTGACGTCGGTATTCATCAAATAAACGTCCATCATACGCCGGGCCACAGTGCCGATCAGATATCTCTTTTGGTCAAGGACCCTCCGGTCGCCCTGGTGGGCGATACGATTTTCCAAGGCGGTCCAGGCAAAACATGGTCTGGAGAAGAATTCCGGATCACCCTAAAAACATTACGTAAAATCGTCTTGTCCTGGCCGGATGAGACCCGCTGCTATCCCGGCCACGGACCCGGGTTTTGCCTGGGGGATGTCCGAGAGTCTGTGGAAAAATTTCTCCATAAGGATCATGGATCTTTTTTTGGGGATGCAACCTGGAATATGTAACTCCCTAAACACTTGAAATATATCTCCCGGTTTGTTTACCATCGATGCGGGTAACGCCATTAAACCGATGGTTCCGGCGACGGAACCTTTTTTTAGAAAAAACTTAAAAACTCGAAAAAGATCTCTAATATGTCAACAGCAACGGGTATGATTGTCCTCATGGGCTCCGGTGAACTCACCGCCACAATGGTGGAGGTGCACAAAAAAATCCTCGCCCGGCTGCCGGACCCGACCCATGCGGTGTTTTTAGACACCCCCGCCGGTTTTCAGCTGAATGTGGAAGAGATTTCCCGGAAAGCAATGGAATATTTTCGGGTTCACGTTCAAAAACCCCTGACCGTCGCCAGTTACAAATCCGCTGAGAATATCACGGCATTTGAAGCCGAAACCGCCTGCGATCTGTTGCGAAACGCACATTTTGTTCTGGTGGGACCGGGGAGCCCCACCTATGCGGTTCGTCAGCTTCAAAAAACCCCGATCCCCGAAATTCTCAATGCCGTCATTCAATCCGGCGGCTGCCTGGTGGCTGCAAGCGCAGCCGCCCTGACCATGGGCCGCCATACCCTGCCCGTATACGAGATATACAAGGTCGGCCAGGAAATCCACTGGATCGACGGCCTCGATATTTTGGCACCCTTCGGGTTCAACCTGGTTGTGGTTCCCCATTGGAACAACGCCGAAGGCGGAACCCACGACACACGGTTTTGTTTTATGGGAAAATCCCGGTTTCGGAAACTCGAGGCGCTGTTGCCCGAAGACACGACGATTTTGGGTATCGACGAGCACACCGCCTGCATCATCGATCTTCACGCACAGCGAATCGACATCCAGGGAATCGGGGACGTCACCCTCCGAAAAATGGGGCGTGAGATGAAATTCGGCAAAGGAGACCCGCTCCCCTTTGAAACACTGGCCCAGGAAATGGACATCGGTGAATGGACCCTAAAAGAACCCGATGAAATCGACGGTGCGGTCCACATGAGCGTCCCGGAAAAAACCGTGTTGACCCGAGCCGGCGACCTGGAAGCTTCGTTTCGCAACGGGCTGGCCCTCCGGGATCAGAAAGTTGCCACCAATGCCCTTTTGGCCCTGGACAGCATTATCTGGAAAGCGCAAAGGGATTTGGAAGATGCGGAGAGCATTTCCCAAGCCCGTGAAATCCTGAGAGAATCGATTGTACTTTTGGGGGCGGAATTGGGTACTTCACCCCACCGCCTTCGAGAATACCTGGCACCCCTGGTGGAATCGATGCTACGATTGAGGGTGGCGTTTAGAAAAAAACAACAATGGTCGGACGCCGACAGCATCCGGGAGCTCCTTTTGCAAGCCAACATCCGCGTGGAAGATACCGAAGACGGGTTTCACTGGCGATTTATCGATGAAAACCTTTAACCCGCAGTTTTCATGGCCCATGGATTCGAGCTGTGGAAACAACACAAAAGGAAGTCAACAGCCATCCGTAAACCGGGTGACTTGAAATTTCGGCCGTGGGCCGAAACGGCAAAAACCGGTGAGTCCTTTAATTGTTAAAGTTTCAACCGGGTTCAACCCACCCGGTTTTTGGCAAAAATAAAATCCGAACAGCACCCTTGGGATCCAACGAAAAATGTCCATGATGCACAAAGAACACGCCATAACGATCCGAACAGAATCCTTTGGAGATTTTGAATCTATTTTTTTAAACGAAGAATGCGCCCTCGGCTGGAATTGCCTGTTTGTCCTTCCGGTGTGGCTGAAAACCTGGTGGGATGTGTTCGGCGGCAATCAAGATCCGAAAATTCTGACGGGATATCGCCAGGGAAAACTCATCGGCGTTGCGCCCCTGGCTGTGGAAGGAAACATTGCACGGTTCATCGGGGGAGAAAATGTCTGCGATTACCAGGATATGATCGTGGCCCCGAACCATCATGGGGAGTTTCTCGGGGCCATCTTATCCCACCTGAAAGATAAAGGGATCCAATCCCTTGAATTGGGCGCCTTGAGACCCGAGTCCGTCTCCCTCACACAACTCCCCGACGTGGCCCGGCGAACAGGGCACACCGTGGTGTGCGACCCGGCGGGTATAAGCTCCGAAATCGAACTGCCCGGTACCTGGGAGTCCTATCTCCAAATGCTGGAGAGCAAACAGCGCCATGAAATTCGACGTAAAATTCGGCGGCTCAACGAGGCGGGTCTTGTCCGGTTTCGGGTCGTACAACGGCCGGAAGAGATCTCGGAACATATGGACATCTTTTTTTCTCTGTTTACGGCGAGCCG
>JAHECI010000242.1 GCA_024641825.1 Desulfobacterales bacterium
ATGGCAAAGCCTGTTGCCGGAGTATCCGGCCCCCCGAGGGCTTTAATCAGGCCGTCATATCGTCCCCCGCCGGCCACGGCATTCTGTGCACCCAACTCACCGGTCTGAATTTCAAAGGTTGTACGGGTATAATAATCGAGGCCTCTGACCAGTTTTTTGTCAACGGTAAACGGAACGTTGAGGGCTTTAAGGGCCCCCTTGACGATGTCAAAGTGCTCATTGCAAGCCGGACACAAATGATCCAGAATAGACGGTGCATCGGTCATCGCCGTTCTGCAGGCCGGCACTTTGCAGTCGAGGACGCGCAAAGGATTTCGGTCTTTTCTTCTGACACAGTCGGAACAAAGATCTCCACTGGATGACGTTAAAAAATCCGAAAGGGCTGCTTTAAATTCCGGACGGCATTCAGGACACCCCAGGGAATTGATATGGGCCGCAACATCGGACACGGACAGTCTTGAAAAAAGTGTCAACAGGATAAAAATCAATTCAACGTCCACCAACGGCGAATCCACACCGATAATTTCGGCATTGATTTGATAGAACTGCCGGTATCTCCCTTTTTGGGGCCTTTCCCGGCGAAACATAGGGCCGATGGTATAAAATTTCCGGACCGGATCCTTGGCATACAGTTTGTGCTGGATATAGGATCGACACACAGAGGCCGTTGCTTCGGGCCGCAGGGTGATAAGATCCCCTTTTCGGTCCGGGAAGGTGTACATTTCTTTTTCGACAATATCCGTATCTTCACCAATGCTCTTGGCAAACAGTTCGGTGCGTTCCATAATCGGAATTCGGATCTCTTTGAATCCGAAATCTTCAAAAAGAGCTCTGGCGATCTTTTCGATCTCCTGCCAGAGCTCAATTTCACCCGGGAGTATATCTTTAAATCCTTTAATTAACTGTATCATTCTTTATTTCTTTTCCCAGCGCAAAAGCTCCGTAACCTGGCTCAGGGTGCTCCCTTCTTTGATTTCCTCTCGGATGCGGTTTTCCTTTTCCAGAACATCCATGCTCCGGTTGGCGTACTCCACGGCAATGGCTTTTGGCAGTACCACAACCCCGTCGTCGTCCCCTAAAAGCCAGTCTCCGGGTTCCACGCGTATATTGCCCACCGTCACCGGAACGCCGATCTCTCCAAACCCTTTGGGTTCGCCGGCATTGGGCATTACCAGTCTGCTGAAAGACGGAAATTTCATGTCAATGATTTCAGGGCTGTCTCTCAGGGCGCCGTCGATGACAACGCCGGCAAGACCCCTTTGAACTGCGGAATGGGTTGCCAGCTCTCCCCAGATGGCCGGCCCCGTGCCGCCGGCATCGATGACAACAACCTCACCCGGTTGAGCCACGTCAATGGCCTGAACCGGTTTGGCCCAGTCCCCGGGATAGGTTCTCACGGTAACCGCCTGACCCACCATCCGGATGCCGGGGTAAATCGGACGAATTCCCTGAAGAACGCCCCCTCGATGCAAGGCATCTGAAAGGTTCGCCGACGACACCAGCTCCAATATTTCTCGAATCTGAGCCGCGCCCTTTCGTTTAAACAGGGTGGTGCTGATGCTTTTTCCTGTATCGAGCCCCTGCCGGATTTCCCGGGTTGCCTGTTCAGGATCCATGGCTTTGGTAATGGCGCCGCCCACAATAACGATGGCCGCACCGGCCTCCACCGCTCTGGCAGCGGTCTCGGAATTTATACCTCCGGCCACCGCCACCGGAATGGACAATGCGTCGCTGACCTGGCGTAAAACGTTGAAAGGATCTTTACCTTCCATCTGCTCGTCGATGGCGCAATGTACCGACACATAGTCAGCCCCAAAGTCTTCGACCTGCTTTGCTCTGGACAGAACATCCTCCACCGCAATCATATCCACCACAATTTTTGCACCATAGTTCTTGCCGGCCTGGATGCACTCCCGGATGGTGGCATCGCTGGATGCGCCAAGTACATCGACGATGTTGGCACCTGCTTTGGCTGCGGTTTCAACCTCAGTTCTGCCGGCATCCATGATCTTCATATCTGCGACGATGGTGGCGTTCGGGAAAAGTCTTCTCAGCTCCCGTACAGCATGGAGGCCTTCACTCTTGATGAGCGGCGTCCCGGCCTCTATCCAGTCGACGCCGCCGGCGATACCGGCCTCGGCGCTTTTCAAAGCCCGCTTCAAATCTACAAAATCCAGTGCCAATTGCAGGATTGGTTTCATATTTCCTCCTTTATTCGATGATCGCATGTCTGGATGAAACCCTTCCGACATCCTTTTTCTGTGTTTGGTACAGCTTTGAAATCATTGCCTCAAAAAAAAGAAACGCAGATTGTTCGAACAGAGAACCGGCCATTTGCAGCGAGTTCGGCTCGCCATCCCGGCACAGTTTCGTGGTTCCTGGAATATGTAGGCTTTTATCCACCAGGGACGCGATTTTCGATTCCATATTCCCCAGGATCCCGAATGTTTCAATGTGGTGCTGTTTGGCACTTTTCACTGCTTCGAGGGTCGAAGGGGTTTCCCCGGACCCGCTCAACACGACGAGCAGGTCGTTACGGGTAATCGCCGGTGTAACGGTTTCTCCACAAAAGTAAACGCTGTAACCCAAATGCATCAGGCGCATGCAAAAACAGCGTAAAATGAAGCCGGATCTCCCCTGTGCGGAAAAAAAGATAGATTCTGCATTCAGGATCCTTTGGATAAAATCTTCCGCCGCTTCATCACTGATATTTTGCGCCAGACTGCGGTTCTCTTTCAAAATAACGTCGATGGTTTCCTGAAAGGTAACCGTTTTGTCTTTTTCAGCAGTTTTGGATGTCAGATGTTGTTTCAGAACAGCACCTTAAACATAAAAAATTGAAAAATATTTCTCCGAAGGATGCATGGGAACCGGTTTTGGGTCGGCCCCCGTGAACCCCATACGGTTTAATAGAGCAAAATGATACAAATATTAAAAAATAACTTACTGTTGAAATATCGAAGTATGACGAAATGGTTCCTGTGTGTCAAGAAAATATTCGGCGCCGAAATATCCAAAAACTGCAGACCCGGGCAAACGCATTTAGACCCAAAAAAGAGAGAACGCTCCACGACGGCGCATATCTCTTTCCAACCGACTGAAACTTGTGCTCGAGCACCCGTAAGCCCTTTAAACAGTCATTCGGTTTCCAAGAGAAACACGCCGCCCCTTCGCTGTACCGAAATAAAATGCGTTAACCCTGACTGCAGACCGCTTTGGGTTGACAATGGCCGGTTCGCCATTGTAGTCACTTTAAGAACCATAAGCGAGTTGGGAGACGAGAATGAAACCTTCATTTGCCATTGTCGGATGTGGAAGGGTGGGCACGGCCCTTGCCGTTTTTTTAACCCGAGCCGGATACCGGGCTGTGGGATTTGCCAGCAAAAGCATTTCATCGGCCAAACAGGTCGCAAACAGGGTCGGATCCGATTGTTTCAGCAATGTCCCGTGGGAGATAACACCTGGGGCGGATATCGTTTTTATTACCACACCGGACAGTGCCATACCCGATACCTGTAACAAGATATCCCAAAATATCGGGTTTTCCGGTGATGCCGTTGTGATGCACTGCAGCGGAGCACTGGCGTCATCGGTGTTATCCAGTGCCAAGGACTGCGGTGCATGGATCGGGTCGATGCATCCCCTGCAGAGTTTTGCCTCGGCCGACTACCCAACCAATCCTTTTCAAGATATCGTTGTGTCCATGGAAGGTGAAGAACGTGCACTTGAATTTGCAAGGAAGATTTCCATCGATCTCGGCGGACAAGGGGTCGAGATTCTGACGGAAGCCAAAACCCTTTACCATGCCTCCGCGGTGGTGGCATCAAATTTTCTGGTCACCTTGCTCGACCTTGCCATTCGGCTTATCGGTGAAGCCGGGGTCGAAGGTCAGGATGCGTTCAAGCTATTGAAACCGCTCATTGAAGGCACGTTGTCCAATATAGAAAAAGTCGGGGCCCAAGACGCCCTCACCGGCCCCATTGTGAGAGGGGATGTTAAAACCGTAGAAACGCATATCAAAGAAATCGGGTTGAAAAGACCCGAACTTCTCATGCTGTATAAAACACTCGCTTTCTACACCATAGATATTGCGGCGGCAGGGGGCGCCATCCCGGAATCATCCGTCCAGGAGCTTAAACGCATTGCCCGGCCATAACTCCGGCGGTGCCAAAACACCATTGGCGGGTCGAGGAATCCACATCTTTCACCGGGCCGGGATTTATGAATAAAAACCGTTTCAATGATCGCTCAAAGAGATTTTTGTGTGGGCAGCAGCCGGTTTAGATGATATCGGTTTTCTGAACTTGACATCTGGCAATTTTTGATGGAGCGTTTTTGTTCGATTGAAATAAAGGAGGACTATTTTATGAAAAAGCGTTTAGTGATGATGACCGTACTCACCGTATTTTTTTGTTCAGGATCCGCCATGGCCTTTATGGGGATCAAGCTGGGTGTTGTGACCAAACCGGGGTCCGCCCAGAATATTGTGGCCGAAAAATTTAAAGAGCTTATCGAAGAGCGCTCAAGCGGCAATATTCAGGTTCAAATCTTCCATTCCAATTCCATCGGCAATGAGACGGAAATCCTTCAGCAGATACAAATGAACACGGTTCAGATGGCAATTATTACCGGCGGCCCTTTTGATACATTCGATCCGATTGTGAGGGTGATCAATTATCCGTTTCTATTTAAAGACCATGCCCAGGCGGATAAAATTCTGGACGGTCCTCTGGGCGCAAAGATATTAAAAAGTTTAGAAAGAGCCGGCTTTAAAGGGCTCTGTTTTTCAGAAAACGGATTCAGGAACCTTACCAACAACAGACATCCCGTAAAAGGCCCGGATGAGATAAAGGGGCTCAAAATCCGGGTCATGGCCTCTGCCCTCCATAAGGCCATATGGCAGGCTCTGGGGGCGAACCCAACGCCAATGCCCTGGCCGATTTACACCGAATTGGAACAGGGCGTTATCGACGGCCAGGAAAATCCCCTCTGGGTGATGGAGGTCTACAAGTTTTACGAGATTCAAAAATATATGACCTTAACCCGCCACGTCTATTCTCCGCACATCGACGTGGCGTCTCTCAAATGGTGGAAGTCGTTGGATTCCAAAACACAGGACTTGATTCAAACGACCCTTTATGACGCTGCCGTGTTCCAGCGGGAAGACAATCGCTCTAAAAATGCCGCGCGCTTGACCTTTCTCAAAGAAAAGGGCATGGCGGTGGAAGAAAACCCGGATATCGACGCCTTTCGTGCCAAAGTGGCCGGACTAAAGGACATGGATCTTTACAGCGAACCCAGGGTTCAGGCATTGCTAATGGAGATGTTAAATGCAACCCGATAGGTTCATCCATTTAGGGTTGTTTTTCCC
>JAHECI010000243.1 GCA_024641825.1 Desulfobacterales bacterium
CCCATTCCATCATCGATCACTACCTCACCGTCCGCCCGCCAAAAGCAACCGCCGAAATTCT
The DNA here is from genome assembly GCA_024641825.1 of Desulfobacterales bacterium. Classification (GTDB taxonomy): domain Bacteria; phylum Desulfobacterota; class Desulfobacteria; order Desulfobacterales; family UBA11574; genus JAAXQD01. Next base: position 62 of record JAHECI010000243.1, read on the forward strand.
TGCCCGTTACGTGGATAAAAACCTTCACGATTAGAACCATATTCCGCTGATGTTTTGTGCGTGTTCACGGATGCGCTCCCCTGCTTCACTTGCTCCTCGGTCCATTGGATAAATAACATGGCTGTTTTTACTTTTTTCAGGGTATCACCCGGGGCCAATTCCATCAAAGCACAGAAAAAATCTGAAAATGGCGATCGTTATCGTCATTAAACTCGTTTTGCCATGTTATTTATGCAACAATAGGGTTGATACCGATCTCCAACTATGGCAAAGATATTACAGTTGTGATTCTTTTACAAAAAAAACTATGGGTTGTCTCGGTTGACGGGTTTTCTCGACGTTGAGTATAACCGGGGGGGGGTATGCCAATGGCCAAAAAGCCAACCATCAAAGAACTTGAACAAACGGTCGAAGAATTAAAAAATGCTCACGAACAATTGATCATTTACGCCAAAGAGCTAAAAGGGGAAATAAAAGATCACAAGAAAGCAAAAACCGCCCTGGCGGAAGAACGGGAAAGATTCGAACGGCTGGTGGAACTTTCGCCGGATGGCGTTATCCTGGTTCAGGACCGGAAAATTCTTCTGACAAACCATTCATTTGTGGAAATGCTGGGGTATGCCGATGCCAAAGACCTCGTTGGAATGGAAATGGTTGAAGTCTTTGACGTTGAGTTCAGAGATTTCTTTGCCAAGGTGTTCGATTCAAGAGCGTATGACAAAGATTTCGAACCGTTGCAGCGGGGAATCTGTATGTGCCAAGACGGGAGAAAAATCTGGGTGTCCACCAAAAGTTCCGTGATTACCTGGAAAAAAGGACCGGCAATCCTCACTGCCATAAGGGATATTACAGAGGACGTGCAACGGGAAGCGGCGATTCAGGAAGAAGCGGAAAATTTTCGAAAGGAGAATATCAAACTCAGATCTTCCATCAAAGAACGTTATCGGTTCGGCCGCCTTATCGGTAAAAGCGCGCCCATGCAGAAGGTGTATGAACTTATCTTAAAGGCCGCTGCCACCGATGCAAACATTATTATCCTGGGTGAATCCGGAACCGGCAAGGAACTGGTTGCAAGCGCCATCCATGAAATGAGCGATCGCGTCGATAAAGCTTTTATCACCGTGAATTGTGGTGCCATTTCTGAGAATTTAATTGAAAGTGAGTTTTTCGGACATCGTAAAGGCGCTTTTACCGGCGCTGATTCGGATAAAAACGGTTATTTTCATGCGGCCGACAAGGGGACCTTATTTTTGGATGAGGTCGGCGAGATCGGTCTGAATATGCAGGTTAAATTACTCCGGGTCCTCGAGACCGGGGAATATACTCCCGTGGGGGATACCCGCAGCAGAAAATCAGACATCCGTATTGTTTTTGCTACCAACCGAAATCCTTCGGACATGGTTGAAGCGGGTTTGATGCGTGAGGACTTCTATTACAGAATCAGTGTCATTCCCATAAATCTGCCCCCTTTGAGAGAGAGAAAGGAAGACCTTCCCCTGCTCATCGAACATTTTCTCCAAAGCCACAGCGCGGATAAAAAGCCCCCGGCCATACCCGGCAAAATAATGGATGTTATGAATAATTATGATTGGCCGGGGAACGTTCGTGAATTGCTCAGTGTGATTCGGAGGTATCTCGTTTTGGGGGATATTTCCGTTTTGGAGATCGGTGGAAAGGCGGATAAACTCGAACCGGGTTCGGACGATGGGTCCATTGGCCCCGTAGGCGACCTCGATGAGACCCTGAAAAAACAGGAAAAACGTTTTATTTTAAACGCGTTGAACCAACATCGCTGGCACAAAGGAAAAACCGCGGCCGCCCTGAAAATAGATCCCAAGACGCTGTACACAAAGATGAAAAAATTCGGAATATCATGACTTGGATTCGGGCCGCATCGCCCGATACGGAAAATTCACAAAAATATCAAATAGATACGCATAAAATCCCCTTCTTTTTTTAGGGTGTTCCCACCCGATCCCAAGGGTTCCATCTGTCCTCAGACGACAATCCTCATCATTAAACCATAATCAATTCAATGGGTTGAAAAGCCAGGATCGATCTTGGCACGCGCCTTGCTTTTAAACCTTATGGGAGACCGGGGATCTACACCGTTCCTCCACGGTGACCGACGACGGCGGGACCGCCGATTCCACATGGAAAACGGTCACTGTCACCCAATAAAAAACAACCCTGGACGGCGGGGGCGTCCGGTGGGTGGGGTCAGCGATGGCCACACCTTATTGACCCATAACCCCGAAGGGAAAAATATCACCCGAAATATTTGCCATTGGCAAACAACGTCATGAACAAAATGGATAGGACAACATGGTTTCATTTTCTAAAGTAATACCCGGCAAACTGATCCATCCCAAAACACTCGGTCAATGTAAAATTTTCAGAAATAAATTTAAATGTCGATCTTCTTTTTTGAAAAATTACGCATGGGCTTTCATCATTGGATGGACCGTCATTATCGGCGGTTTCTTGCTGTACGGCATTTCCCATATTCGGACCGTACAGGGAGACATGGTCAAAAACGAAGCGCGGGCGAATTTCAGCAAAGATCAGGCATTGAGATTTTGGTCGACCATGCATGGGGGCGTCTATGTACCGGTTACGGACGAGACGCCTGTCAATCCGTATCTCAGTCATGTAAAAGAACGGGACATTGAAACCCCCGGCGGGAAAAGACTCACATTGATGAATCCGGCATACATGCTCCGCCAGGTCATGGAAAAATACGAGAGCCTTTACGGTGTTCGCGGACACATCACAAGCCTTCGGTATTTCAGATCCGAGACCGCCCCCGATGAATGGGAGAGATCTGCCCTTAAAAAATTTGAGGCGGGTGTTAAAGAGATTTCTGAATCAACAGAAATCAATGGCGTGCCGTATTTCCGCTATATGTCTCCAATGACAACAAAAAAGGCCTGCCTGCAGTGCCATGGACATCAGGGATACCAGGTGGGAGATGTTCGGGGAGGGGTCAGCGTTTCCGTCCCCCTGGGGCCATATCTTGCCCGTCAGGATCGACAGACGCTGATCCTTATCATCTCAATGGGCCTGTTGTGGTGGATCGGTTTTTTGGGGCTTTCCTGGGCGATTCGTGAAGTTAAACACCGGCTCCAGGAGCAGGACCGGGCCGAGGCCGAACTCCAGAGCGCTTATGACAAAATGGAACGACGGGTGAGAGAGCGTACTTCAGATCTGATCCATGAAATTGAAGAGCGCAAGCGGGCCGAAGAAGCTTTGGAGAACAGCGAGACATTTCTCAATGCCACGGGGCGAGTGGCAAAAGTGGGGGGATGGGAGGTGGATATGGACACCCTGGACGTCCGCTGGACCGAGGAAACCTATCGTATCAACCAAGTTCCCATGACCCGTAAATTGTCGCTGGCCGAGATGATTAATTTCATCCATCCCGAAGATCGACCCCAAATAAAGCGTGCATTGCAGCGGGCCCGGGACCATGGCGAGCCGTACGACATGGAAGTTCGTCGCATTACGGCCGGGGGAACGCTCCTGTGGACCCATAACATCTGCAAGCCTTACGTGGTCGACGGCAAAACCGTCAAGCTCACCGGAGCCATTCAGGATATCACCGATAGAAAGATGGCGGCAGACGCCCTCCGGGAGGCGAAAGAGGCCGCCGAAGCCGCCAACTGCGCCAAAGGCGAATTTCTGGCCAACATGAGTCACGAGATCCGCACCCCTATGAACGGTGTCATCGGGATGACCAGCCTTCTATTGGACACCGATCTGAACACCGTGCAACGTGAATTTGCCGAAACCATTCGAAGCAGCTCAGATTCCCTGTTGTCGATCATCAACCACATTCTCGATTTTTCTAAAATCAAATCAGGCAAACTGGATCTTGAGATCATCGATTTCGATCTAAGGGTCACCATGGAGGAAATTACCGATCTCGTTGCCCTGAAAGCCCAGGATAAGGGTTTGGAACTTGTCAATATGATAGAACACGAGGTTCCATCACATTTGCTTGGAGATCCCGGACGGTTGCGTCAGATATTGATAAATCTTGTGGACAATGCCATCAAGTTTACCGATGAGGGAGAGGTTCTTTTGGGGGTTTCTCTTGAAGATGAAAGTCCCACCCAGGTCACCGTCCGATTCAGCGTTTCCGACACAGGGATCGGCATTCCTCAAAATGGTATGGAACGGCTCTTCAAATCTTTTTCCCAAGTGGACAGCTCCACCACCCGTAGGTTCGGAGGAACCGGTTTGGGGCTGACCATTTCGAAGCAGCTTGCGGAAATGATGGGGGGCCGGATCGGTGTGGAAAGCGCCGAAGGAAACGGCTCGACATTTTGGTTCACGGCCGTTCTTGAAAAACAGGCGGAATCCAAGTCCGAAAGAAAGATTGTTCCTGAAGATATCCGGAACAAGCGAATCCTGATCGTGGATGATAATGCCACCAACCGCTTCATTCTCAGAGAGCAGCTGAAGCAGTGGGAATGCCGGAATGCTGAAGTTTCAAGCGGGACAGAGGCCTTGGCGGCACTTGCCCGTTCCCACGTGGATAAGGATCCTTTTGAAATTGCCGTCATCGATATGCAGATGCCGGAAATGGATGGAGAGACCCTGGGAAAAAAGATCAAGGATGATCCGGATCTTAAAGACACCCGATTGGTTTTGATGACCTCCATGGGGGAGCGGGGCGAGGCCAAGCGTTTTGAAGAAATCGGTTTTGCCGCATATCTGACCAAACCTGTCAAAAAGTCCCACCTCTATGAATGTTTGACCATGGTTCGGGGTGTGAAGAATAACGCTCTTGGAGAGGGTTCAATACCGATTATTACCCGGCATTCCCTTGCCGAAGACCAGAAGTGCAAAGTCCGCATCCTGCTGGCCGAGGACAATATCATAAACCAAAAGGTGGCATTGAATATGTTGAAGAACCTTGGATACAGGGCCGAAGCCGTTGCCAACGGCAAAGAGGCCCTCAAGGCGTTGGAGATGATTCCTTACGATATCGTATTGATGGACTGCCAGATGACGGAGATGAACGGTTACGAGGCCACCGGTGAGATCCGCAATCCAACATCGAAAGTTCTGAATCACCGGGTGCCGGTTGTTGCCATGACCGCCAATGCAATGAACGGGGATCGTGAAAAATGTCTTAACGCCGGTATGGACGACTACCTTTCAAAGCCGGTTAAGCCCCAGGAACTTTCCAAAATGCTTGAAAAATGGATTCCCAAACAGCCGGTGTGTTATCTGGATGAGACGCCAGGGGATCCGAATGTCCCATGAAG
>JAHECI010000244.1 GCA_024641825.1 Desulfobacterales bacterium
TTTCAGGGGATGTACAGGCCCGGACCATTGTCCGACTATTTTCTTTGCATGTTTGGAAAAACCGATGATACAAATAGGTGGCGAGTCCCAATCCGCGATATTCCGGATGAACGCCCACAAAATGTATGTAACCTTCATGGGTCCGTGACTGGGACAGAAAGCCGATTAGAAAAGCGATTAATTCATTTTTCCGATCTTCCATTACCATGGACGTATTGAAAAAATGTTCAAGAAATAGTCTCGGCAGCATGGATGTTAAGTCACGACCCTCCCACCAGTCCTTCATTACCTTTATAATTCTTGGATGATCTGACGGGTCACTGTATTTGATATTCACCCCGGCGGGCAAATTGGATTTTTCAGTATTCTTCATTTATAGCCACTGTCAGGCAACTTAAGGGTAGTATCTGAATTTAGCACTGTGCTTTTGCTCCTTTTAAAACGGCTCAGATCTACGAATGGGATGTTTTGAAACAGTGTTTATTTTTTTTCTATGTTCTATCTTGCCGGTTACTGTCTGACAAGAAAAAAAAGTTCTAAATACAACAAACATCCGGACGGTTTTTAAGGGAAACGGAGACGTTATTTCTGACCCGCGGCCCATGAATCTTTGAACCCGACTTTCAAAAAATTCAATTTTACACGGTTCATGGAAAACCCCTTTTAAAATGCCACAATGTGTAATTAACGGCACCGTGATTATACAGGATAATATATTGATTTATAACAAAATTAAATCTTTAAAATAATAAAAATTTATTTGGGTTGCAATCGACAAACAAGGCCTTATCTTATCGGTAGATGGGAAGGATAGACCGAAGATTTCGGTTCGATTTAAACCGAATAATTTACGATGATTTTCCGTTCTTTTTTTGAAAAAACCCTGACTTTCCAAACCGTAGAAATGGTGGTCAAGAGGTATATATTTAGAGAGGTAGCCGATATGAAAAAAATATACATTTGTATACTGGTGGTCTTTGCACTTGTGTTCTGGCAAAAGCAAACCCCGGAAGTTTACGCATTTGATGGCAATGCCATGGAGTATTTCAACCTTGGAGTGAAAAGTACGATGGCCAATCAAAAAATCAATTATTTTACCACGGCCTTGAACTTGAACCCGAGGCTCGCACCTGCCTATGAAAAACGAGGATTGAATTATTATTTTCAGGGGAAATACGACAAGGTCATTGAGGATTTTTCGAATTATATCCAACTGGTCCCCGATGAAGCCTATGCCTACCGGATGCTGGGGATAGCGTATCTTAAAATTGGAACCTATGAAAAGGCCATTGTCAACTTAGACAAAGCCGTCAGTTTGGCACCGGATATGAGTGCGGCCTATAGTTACCGGGCCGAGGCCTTTCGTCGGAACGGTCAACTGACCGAAGCCCTCGATGACGCCCATAAGGCCATTGCCCTGGAAAGTAATCTTCAAATTTTGTCCGACGTTTATAGAACCAGGGGCAAGGTTTACCAGGAGTTGGGTCAAGACATGTCGGCCAACGATAACTTCAAAAAGGCTGCGGAAATCGATCCCAGATACGTCTTTTACCGCTATATATCAGGATATGCGGACCTTGAAGATGTCAGCAAGGCAGGCCTATTCGGTATGATCGGAATCGCCTTTGTGTTTATCTTCGGTTTTAGATTAAAGCCCCCCCGAAAAGACGAATAACCCCATGGGATTAGGCGCCATTTCAAAGCCTCAAAATTACGCACTGGAAGGTTTTGAAACAGCGTCTAAACATTTCTGTTGAATACGTTAACCCTAATTGATCGTAAACAAACTGGGGATAAAATTAAATCCATATTGAAGCTCCCCGCCACTTGCGTCGGGGAGCTTCGATGGGTTATGATAATTCAATATAACGTATTCAGACATTCCATGGTGAAGGTTTTTATTTCATCGAAACGGCCCTGGACGACTTTGGTTGTCCAGGTGGGATCGGCCAGCAATGCGCGTCCAATGGCAACCAGATCGAATTCATCCCGGACCAGGGACGCCAATAGATCATGGATCGTTTTTTCTGACCCTTTGGCGGTTTCTCCCTTTATTCGCATGCTGACAAAATCCGTATCGAGTCCGATACTCCCCACCGTAATGACGGGTTTTCCGGTTATTTTTTTTGTCCATCCGGCCAAATTCAACGGGGATCCGGGAAATTCGGGCTGGGAAAAACGCCGTGTACTGCAATGAAAAATATCCACACCCGCTTCTGACAAAGGGATTAAAAACTGTTCCAGTTCTTGGGGGGTCTGGGCTAACTTTGCATCGAAGTCGCCCATTTTCCACTGGGAGATCCTCAGGCAAACGGGAAAGTCTTCATCGACTTTTTCTTTAACGGCCCCAATTATTTCAGCGGCGAAAAGGGTCCGCTCGCCAATTGTATCCCCACCGTAGCGATCCGATCTTCTGTTGGTTCGATCCCAAAAAAACTGGTCGATCAAGTATCCGTGGGCGCCGTGGATTTCTATGCCGTCAAATCCCATGTTTTCGGCCTGTTCCGATGCCTTGGCAAATGCCGTGATGACACCGTCAATATCACTGATGGACATCTCTTTGGGCGGTTCGCCGTCTTCTATGGAAGGATGCAGAATCGGGGAAGGACCATATCCCGGCAAAGAAGGGTCGGGTGCCATTCCGCTTTGGCGCACGCTACCGGTATGCCAGAGTTGTGGAAATATTTTCCCACCCGCACCGTGAACTTTTTCGACAACGGTTTTCCAGCCTTGTAAAGATTCTTCCCCATAAAAATTGGGAACATCGGGATAGGCATGGCCGGTGACGTCCACAACGGTGCCTTCTGTTATAATAAGTCCCACGTGGTTTTCCGCCCGTCTCCGGTAGTAATCCGCCACGTCGGGCCCTGGAATATTGTGGGGTGATCTGTTGCGTGTCATCGGGGCCATAACCACCCGGTTGGGCAATGATAAGGCCTTCAGCGTAAACGGCTCCAACAAGAGTTTAACATCCATCATGTTCCTCCTCTTTGCCCCCTAACTCCGAGTGATTCGGAAATTCGAGTTGGCCGGAGGATTCCTGTTTCATTTTTTGGCAAGAATCTTCCGCAGCACATACTGGAGAATGCCGCCGTTTTCATAGTAGTCGACATCGATATCTGTATCCAGACGGGCAATGACTTCAAAATTTATCTCGCTTCCGCCTTCCTGCACGGCTTTTACAGATAAGACTTTTCTCGGATGCAGATCTTCAATTCCGGTAATGAAGAAGGTTTCTGAACCGGTTAAGCCCAGGCTATCCAGGTTCTCATTTTCCTTGAATACCAGCGGCAGCACCCCCATCCCCACCAGGTTGCTTCGGTGTATTCTTTCAAAAGATGTTGTCATCACCGCTTTTACACCGAGGAGCGCCGTGCCTTTGGCGGCCCAGTCTCTGGAAGAGCCTGTGCCGTACTCCTTGCCCCCCAGGACCACCAGGGACCGTCCTTCATCGATGTATTCCATGGCGGCATCATAGACAAATTTTTCTTTTTTATCCGGAAACTTTAAGGTGAAACTTCCTTCCTTGGGCGACACCAGCTTATTTTTAATGCGGATATTTCCAAAAGTCCCCCGCATCATGACCTCATGGTTTCCTCTGCGGGAACCGTAAGAATTAAATGTTTCAGGGGTAACATTCTTCTCCATAAGATACTTTCCCGCCGGATAATCCGGTGAAATCGCACCTGCCGGAGAAATGTGGTCTGTGGTCACCGAATCCCCGAGAAGCAAAAGTACGCTGGCATCGTCCACATTTGAAGGTTTTGACCGGTCAAGACTGAAATCTTTAAAAAAAGGCGGTTTCTTAATATAGGTGGACCCTTCATACCAGCTGAACGTCGCACTTTCGGTGACTTCGAGGGAATGCCAGAATTGATCCCCATCAAAGATCTTCCCATATTCCTCCTCGAAGAACCCTTTGCTAACATGTTTTTTGACCAGGCTTTCGATCTCATCTTCGGCAGGCCAGATGTCGTTCAGATATACCGGCCGGCCGTCTTTATCTAACCCAATCGGTTCCGTGGATAGATCGATATCGATTCTTCCGGCGAGGGCAAATGCCACCACCAGTATGGGGGATGCCAGAAAATTGGCTTTGATACTCTGGTGGATTCTGGCCTCGAAATTCCGGTTTCCGGAAAGAATGGATGCCACAGTAAGGTCGTTTTCTGCGATGGCTTTTTCTATTTCAGGATGGAGGGGGCCGCTGTTTCCGATGCAGGTGGTACACCCAAAGGCTGCCAGATGAAAGCCGAGGGCTTCGAGGTGGGGCATCAGGCCGGCGGCTTCCAGATATCGAATGACCACCTTGGATCCCGGCGCCAGAGACGTCTTGACATACGGCGGAACTTTCAATCCCTTTTTTACGGCATTTTTGGCCAAAAGTCCCGCTCCAATCAGAACATAAGGGTTTGAAGTGTTCGTGCATGAGGTGATGGCAGCGATAACGATGTTTCCGTCTCCGATGGCCGAAGATTTTCCATTGAGATTTACCTCATAAGCTTCCGACGTTATGGGTCGGCAAACCGATGCCCGGGCTGTTTGGCAGCCCGATTCATCGTGAAATGTAGATAGCGCGCCCATATCCGCGTTTCTGTCATATTCACATCCCAGTATCGATGCAAATTTGCCCTTTAAATCCGGCAGCTCGATTCTATCCTGGGGTCTGGCCGGACCGGCCACCGAAGGTTTCACGCTGGAAAGATCGAGTTCGATGACGTCAGAGTATTCCGGTTCTTCAGCTCCGGTGTAAAAAAGACCTTGGGAACGGGTGTAAACATCCACAAGGGCGGAAGCATCTTCGCGATTCGTCAGTTTAAGATATTCAACGGTCTTTTCGTCCACCGGGAAAAATCCGAGGGTGGCACCGTACTCAGGGGTCATGTTCGCGATGGTGGCCCTGGCAGGAATCGTGAGGTTGTTCATTCCCGGACCGAAAAATTCGACAAATTTTTCAACCACGTTGTGTTTCCTGAGCAGTTCGGTGATGACCAGTACGAGGTCTGTGGCGGTAATGTCTTTTTTAAGTTCCCCGATCATCCGGACGCCGATGACCTGGGGAATGGACATGTAGTAGGGTTGTCCCAGCATGACGGCTTCTGCTTCAATGCCGCCGACGCCCCATCCCATTACGCCGATTCCGTCGATCATGGTGGTATGGGAGTCCGTACCGACCAGGGTGTCGGGATAGGCTGTGAATCGGCCGTTCTCTTCTTCGGCCATCACCACATGCCCGAGATATTCAAGGTTTACCTGGTGACATATTCCCGAGTTGGGAGGTACCACCTTTAGATTGTCGAAGCTTTTCTGGGCCCATTTCAAAAGTGCGTATCGT
>JAHECI010000245.1:0-3694 GCA_024641825.1 Desulfobacterales bacterium
ACGTTTTGGTGACTGAATGACCAGCCGTTTTTGCCGTTAAAGCCCTCTATCCACCAGCCGTCCATGATACTGAGCTGGGGCACGCCGTTCAAGGCGGCTTTCATGCCGCTGGTTCCGCTGGCTTCCATGGGCGGCAAGGGATTGTTCAGCCAAACATCCACGCCGTGAACCAGGTATTGGGCCAGTTGTTCTCCGTAGTCCTCCACAAAGGCGATGCGCCCTCCGGTTTCCGGGTCACGGGCGGCATTGAACACCCGTTGAATGATCTGCTTGCCGGGATCGTCGGCAGGATGGGCCTTGCCCGCAAAGATGATCTGGATAGGCCGCCACCGGTCGTTGAGAAGTTTTTTCAGGCGCTCCATATCATAAAAAATCAGCTCCGCCCGTTTGTAGGTGGCGAAACGACGGGCAAAGCCGAGGGTCAATACCGAAGGATCGAGCAGGGTTCCACCGGTAATAACGATGGACGGACTGACGCGATCTCCGGCCCAGCGGAGGCGGGATCGCTCCCTTATGGCGTCGATGAGTTTGATTTTTAACCAGTAATGGGTTCTCCACAGCGCTTCATCCGGGATTTTGTCGATCAGTCCCCAGACAAGGGGATTGTCATGATCGGCCAGCCATTCAGGGCTCAAATGGGTATCGAAAAGACGTTTCATCCGGGGATCGACCCAGGTGGGGACATGGACTCCGTTGGTGATATGATCGATAGGAGCCTCTGACCCGGACGCGTCCGGCCAGAGACTTTGCCACATCTGTCTGGACACTTCGCCATGCCGTTTGCTGACCCCGTTGCGATAGGCTGACATTCTGAGGGAAAAGGCTGTCAGGTTAAATCCTGCCTGGGGTTGTTCAGGGTGGATTCCCATCTGAAGAAAGGCATCGCGATCCAATCCCAGGGCCGGCCAGTAGGCATGAAAATATTTTTCCATCAAATAAAACGGGATGACATCATGGCCGGCCGGGACCGGCGTGTGGGTGGTAAAAACAGTGGTGTTTCTCACCTGTTCGGCGGCTTCGGGATACGCCATGCCGCCCAGCATCCGGTCCCGAATCCGTTCCAAAAGGGCAAAGGCGGCATGCCCTTCGTTAAGATGCATCAAGTGATGCTTGATTCCCAGAATTTCCAAAACTTCGGCCCCGCCGATTCCGAGAACGATCTCCTGGCGCAGTCGTTGCTCGACATCCCCGATGTAAAGACGGGCCGATATGCCGCGGTTCCAGGGATCGTTGTCCTCGATATCCGTATCCAGCAGATACAGGGATATTCGACCCACGTCTACTTTCCAAACCCCCACATGGATTGCCGGCTCGATGAAGGGAACTTGGACCACAAGCTGCTGTCCTGCGTCGTCGAGTACCCTTGAAATCGGTGCGGCTTCCCTGTTGATGGACTCATGAATATTTTCCTGCCACCCGTCTTCTCGAATGTGTTGATGGAGATATCCCTGGGGATACATGAAACCGACGGCCACCAGGGGGACACCCAGATCGCTGCATTCCTTGATGTGATCTCCGGCCAGAAATCCCAGTCCGCCGGCGTAAAACGGCAAGGAACGATGAAGCCCGTATTCAGCGCTGAAATAAGCGACGGCAAAGGTGCCCGGATCACGCGGGAGATGGTTCAAAAATCGGCACGATGTGTCCGATAGATACCGGTGAAACTGGGAGAGCACCACATCGTAATTTCGCAGATAATCGTCGTTGGCAGCGGCAGCGGCCAAAATCCCAGCCGGCATCTCTTTGAGCATTTTGTCGGGGTTGTGTCTGCTCTCTTTCCAAGCCTGCCGGTCGAGCATTTTAAACAGCATCCGTGCCGCCGGATGCCAGCTCCACCAGAGATTGTCCGCCAGTTCCCCAAGTCCGCTCAAGCGGTCAGGGAGATTTGGAAACTCAACTGTTTCAGAGGCCATGGGTTCAATTCCTTTCAAAAACAGGACCCGTGATGATGAAAACTTTCAAAAACAACCCTTTTTGCCCAATTTTACGTCAGGTGGGACATTCCGTCAACAACCGGACTCAAATTTTATTTTCGCCAAAAACCGGGTGCGTTGCACCTGGTGGCAAATGCAACGATGAAACCACTTACGTGCGTTGCCTCAAAATACTTAATGTTTGGATGCCTGTCCAGCTGGATTTTTATGGGGGCTTGCAAATTTGGGCAGTTAGGAATTCTGCTCAAAGGTTTTTATCTTGGAATTCGAGAATCTTTTGGGGTTCGTTTCTCAGATATAAAATGGACATATTTTCGAAAGCATTGATATTTTTAATGATATCATTATATTCAGTTAGCATTTCTATTTTTTTAGATAGCCTTGTGTCAAGGGGTGCATCCTTTTTGACCATAACAGCCAATTCTTCAGCTATCGATCTGGCCCGTTCAAACAGCCCATCTATGGACTCCATCCAGTAGATCAGCGTATCTATGGCATTTATTTCCGTTGACGAAAGAACATCTAGGGTATCACTTTGTAATGATTTTAAACCGTCTACGGGAAACTTCATTACAGGGGCGACATCAAATTGATTTTTTTGAATTATTTTAATAATAGCATGGGCGGTTTCCCTTTTAGCGATGCCAATCTCTTTGAGGGTGGTAATCCGCCGTTTTATGAGCCCCTTCTTCCGATGCCTTCGGCGCCAGTCCGTGAGGACGACTAAAAAGAAAGCAGAGAACGCCCCGACAAACGCTGCCACAGATAAATTGTTAAGAAGATCCATAAGCATTTCACCCATTCACCCATACTGTGTCCTAGGTCTAAAATTCTATATAAGCGAGTGCGTTAAAGCGCACCGCAAATCACATCTGGAATATTTTGATAAACAGGCACGAGGTGAGTCCGATAAGATCAACGGGTTCTACATCTTGCTACAGGGAATCTTCCCATGAGAGGGATTCAGGTCCATTCAGGTCAGTTATTGATGAGATCAATGTTGCAGGTCAAAGAATATTTCTCCTTTAGCACATATATTTTATAATTTCAAGGGATTATATAAGATCGCGCTGGGGTGCCACATAGTGGCATTCAAACAGATGGCGTCGTCGGCGCCGAAACCGCTGTCTTCAAGGGTTTTCAGGTTCGTGGTTCACAGTTCCTGATTCTTATTCCCTGACCGCTGGTCCTTGCTCCCTGATCCCCGGCCCCTGGTTCCTGACACCTGAAACCAGACACCCGACACCGGACCTCTGATCGCGGATCCCTTAAACCCAATAAAACTTAAAATGCAACAAGCGTGCCAGATGTTAACTTGCTGATTTCATTGAATTGAAAATTTTAAGGGGGTTTAGGCGCACATTTTTTTGTGCATCGCGCACAGTTTTCTGTGCAAAACGGGTGGCAAAAAAGGCCATGTATGGATGGAAACTGGATAGGACGCTTATTTTAGGAACACCTTGTAACCTTATGTACATCCCGGGTTTAACCGGTATTGGAAAAGATAAAAAATGAATTTTCTTGACGAACCGCCCTAATTCTTTTATTTGTTTAGGGGATTCCATAGAAATTTATAATTGTTTTTTCTGATTCATCAAAATTGGGTTCACTCGCCGCTCCCCTTGTCTGCATTCGATGCAGGTAGAATCATCTGATTTCCAAAACTCTGGCCCTTTCCTTTAATCCGGAGACTCGATGATTTCGAAAATTCGCCAAATATTTACAGTTGTCATTGCACTTCTACTGGTAATTTTTCCCCC
>JAHECI010000245.1:3794-5327 GCA_024641825.1 Desulfobacterales bacterium
AGGTAGAATCATCTGATTTCCAAAACTCTGGCCCTTTCCTTTAATCCGGAGACTCGATGATTTCGAAAATTCGCCAAATATTTACAGTTGTCATTGCACTTCTACTGGTAATTTTTCCCCCTGTTTTCCTCCGGCACGACGACATGCAGTTGGGGGCAGAGCCCATCGATCCTTGGACACAGGTGGCCAAAAAGCCGACCCCCACCCCCCACTCACAGCTCTTTAAAGCCCCCACATTTACCGATGGTCCGGCGGTTACCCGGGCCTGTCTGGAGTGTCACACGGATTCGGGCAGGGAGGTTATGGCAACATCCCACTGGTCCTGGCTTGGCGCCGAAGTCGTTGTCCCGGGACACGATAAACCGATGCGAATCGGCAAGAGAAACCTGATCAATAACTTTTGTATCAGCGTGGAGAGTAACTGGCCCAAGTGTACCGTCTGCCATGCTGGCTTCGGCTGGAAGGACGACACCTTTGATTTTACCAATCAGGAACTGGTGGACTGTTTGGTCTGCCATGACCAGTCCGGCGGGTATACCAAGGCCGGCAGCGGACTCCCGGCCGAAGGGGTGGACCTTCTGGCGGCAGCGAAAAGCGTTGGAAGGCCGACCCGGGACAACTGCGGATGGTGTCATTTCAACGGCGGCGGCGGCAATGCCGTCAAACACGGGGATCTGGACGGGTCTTTGGCCAAACCGGTGGAGCGGATCGACGTCCATATGGGGCGCAACAATTTCCAGTGCATCGATTGTCATCGCACCCGCAAACACGATATCAGCGGTCGGATGATATCCGTAACCGTCAGAGACACCATCGGGGTCCACTGTACGAATTGTCATTCGACGGCACCGCATCTTTCCGATCGCCTCAACACACATTACCGATCGGTTGCCTGCCAGAGCTGCCACATCCCTGTGGTGGCTAAAAAAGAGGCCACAAAAATTGCCTGGGACTGGTCTACGGCCGGCAAGGATATTCAGGGGGCGGATCCCCATCAATATTTGAAAATAAAGGGGAGTTTTTTGTATGCGCGCAATCTGGTTCCGGAGTATTACTGGTTCAATGGGAATTCCGACCGCTACATCAAAGGGGACCGGATCGACCCCCGGCAAACCACCCACATCAATTACCCCCTTGGCAGTATTAAAGACCCGGGTGCAAAAATATGGCCGTTTAAAGTGCATCGTGCCAAACAGCCCTACGACATCAAATACCGATATCTTCTAATACCCAAAACCGTCGGCAAAGGCGGTTACTGGAGCGATTTTGATTGGCATAAAGCCGTTGAACTGGCCCGTCCATACACCGGTCTTGAATTCAGCGGAAAATTGGGGTTCGCGGAAACCGAAATGTTCTGGGTGCTCAGCCATATGGTATCGCCCAAGGAGCGTGCGTTGCAGTGTAACGATTGTCATGGTGAAACCGGGCGGATGAACTGGAAGGATCTGGGATATGAAGGCGACCCGGCGTTTGAAGGCGGCAGATTCCAGAGAAGGTGGGTTACGTTAAACAGCGGGGTGGATCGATGAGAGG
>JAHECI010000019.1 GCA_024641825.1 Desulfobacterales bacterium
AGCGTTCATAAAGGGGCTTCGGTGCTCTTTTCGCATACAGAATTTCACCTTCGGGCTTGCCCCACTCATTGATCGCTTTTTCAGCAACTTCAAGGGCGATTTCATCAAAATCCCGGTCCTGCGTTTCGCCATCGACCTCAACGGTAGTGGCCACGCCAAAGAAAGGCGCAATTTGTATCAGTCTTTCCGGAGATTTGATGGTGTAATCTTCGGTTTCTTTCCGGGCCACCGACAAAAAGACTTCGGCCACAGAACGGCCGTGATCCGAATGGGCCGATGAACCGGCCGCCACCATCCTTGCAAAGTTTCGCGCTGCAATGGTGTTTGCCGTAGCGCCGCACAAACCTTTTCGGGTATCCTCACCTTCGATCCCGGCCTTGGGCAGGGGCAGACGGCACGGTCCCATGGCACAATTTTTACAGCAGGTTCCCTGCATTCCGATATTACAGGGCTTCATGGTCACCGCCCGGTCAAAAACCGTTTCGATATCCAGCCTCTGAGCCCGCGCGATCATCTCCTGGGTCGCAGGATCAATTGAAGCCTCCATCGGATCCGCCAGCTTTTTCGGCTTTTCAACTTTTTTCAATGTTTTTTCTTCTGCCATTAGAGGTTCCTCCTCATATTCTTTATGCTCTTTTGTGTATCCTGTTCAGACGCTCAAGCAATTTGTCCTGTTGCGTTTTTTGAACTGCAGCTGCTGTCATGGCAACTTCACCCGGAGCGGCTTTATGTTTGGCCGCGAGTTTTTCACGTTCCTTTGCGCGCTGTTCTCGGATCGCTTCCTCTTCAGCCGCTTTCTTTGCCCGGGCTGCAGCCTCTGCTTTGGCCTTGGCTTCCGCTTCGGCTTTGGCTTTGGCTTCTGCATCGGCTTTGGCCGCTGCTTCGGCTTTGGCCTTGGCCGCTGCCTCTGCTGCTGCCTTGGCCTTGACGTCTTCTTCAGCCTTGGCCTTGGCATCTTCTTCAGCCTTTGCCTTGGCTTCCGCATCTGCTTTGGCCTTGGCCTCTGCCGCTGCCTTGGCCTTGGCGTCTTCAGCCGGGTCTACTTCTTTTTTCTTTGCTGGCGCTTCTTTGGCAGGTTTCTTCGCAGGTGCCGCTTTCTTTTCGGCCTTGGGCGGGGCTTTTTCCTTGGGTGGTGCCTTCTTCGGTTCTTCGCCTTCTATGGTCAAATCCGGCTCCGGGGCAAGGGATGCAAAATCGATATCAATATCATCAAGCACCTTTTTTAGCGGGGCCACATCCATAGCACTTCCGCCGTCTAAGGCCAAATCGATGAACGCCTTGGTCAGCCGGATGGCCTCCGGATGCCGCATAATTAGAACATTCGAACCCGCCAGCAGATAGATGACGGCGGTCACGGCCTCCATGAGGACTCCGCGACGTTCCGGATCCCCTAAGATGGGGGCTTCTTCTGCGCTTAGCTTGGCTTCCTTGCACTTCCATATTTCAGCAGCCAGGTTATTAATTATGGGAAGCTGCAACTTCTCGTCACCCTGGGTAAGGGCCGCCATGCCGAGCCGTTCCATCACCGAATAGCTGTATTCCAGTCCGTAGCCGAGACCACCGGTGGTGGGGTCGACGATGATCCGATTCAGCGGCATCCCAAGATTTTCAAGAAGGATGTTGACCTGCTTGGCCAGGTTAATGTCGATGGGCGAGGATGATATTATCGTATGGCCGTATCCCATGGCGCTGGCGCCGATTCCCTTGTGATTCTTGTCCTCTACAGGCCCCAAAATCAAATTTTTCCCATGGGTTTCTTCTGAAATTTTCTTTAAAACTTCCTCATCTTTCTCGATGTTGCAGGTACCCCATACGATCAGGGGAACATCGATGGCTTCAAGGACTTTTTTGACTGTAGCGACAGCCTCTTCAGGGCTGGCATTCTTTCCGTTCGGATCGGTGCTCCTGAGTTGAAGAACGATCATTTCCGCCCCAAACTCATCCACGCACTTTTTGGCCCAGGCCGCCGGATCTGAGACAACATCCTTGAAATGACTCATGGCAGCTGCCGGCCATTCATCCGGCTCCATATCCCACACTTCCATTGCAACCACCGGCTTATGCGGCATGTCACCTTCGAAATTGTAAAAAGGATAGCATGTCTCGCCGCCTACGGTAACGGCATTGTCACCTTTACCAAGAATAATTTCTTGTATAGCGCCGGTATAAGATTCTTTGTATATTTCCAAACCCAATGTTACCTCCTTTACATGACAAAATGTTTAGTGTTTGAGGTGTATCACATTGCAACCCTGTCTTTTCAGCCCTAATGGAACAACTGCTTAAACGCCCCAGGACTTCAAAAAAAATCAACCCTCCTTTCATAAAATGAATTTGTTTATTAAAGTATCTACGACGGTAGATTTATGGCCGTTGATCATAAGCCTCTTGTTGGCAATTCGAAGGTGTTTAACAAACATAATTATTTGCAACAAAAAAGAAATGTTATATGTATTTCACTCATACAATAAATTAATGTGGAGCATGCCGAATATCGTTTTTTATATTGAGATTGATTATTTGTCAATAGATGAGTCAAAATTACTTAGCTCCAACAAAGATAACGCCAAAACTAAAGGGGCGTTGTGCCCGTGGAAACAAATGCACACCCTATGCGGGTTCATATTATCGCCCATGGGCCATCGACGAACATCTCCTAACCTGACGGCATATCGAACCTGCAGGTCAATTCCACCACTTCACCGTCATATTCGGTGGTGGTTTTATAGGGCAAGCTTTTAAACAGCCGGATCATCCCCACGTTTCTGGGCAAGGTGTACGCAACCAGGCCTGAAATTCCGTGCTCTATGGCGGCTTCGGACAGTTTTCCCATGATAATTTTGCCCAATCCTTTTCCCTGCCATTCTTTGCTCACCGAAAATGCGACTTCTGCCATGTTTCTGGCAGGCTCCAGCAGGTATTCCCCAACGGCCACGACCTTTCCAAAACCAAATTCCCCCACCACCGCCAGAAGGGTTAAATTCTTGATGTAGTCGATTTGGAACATACTCTCCAAATCGTCACGAACAAATCTGCTTCTTGCCTGAAAAAATCTGGAATATATGTCATCTTTATCCAGGTTGTAAAAATGCTCCTGAATCCTTCTCTCGTCCACCGGTTTTGCCGGCCGAATGGTGATGGATTCACCGGCAATCTCCCGTGTCTCCTCCAGCTTGATCGGATATATGCCATGTAATGATTCCGACAGACTGCGCTCGGCGCCAAGGAGCCCCATCTTTCTGGCCTCAAAGAAAAGCTCTTCACGAAAATCCGGGTGGGCGACGCTGATCATGGCCATGGCCCGTTCCTGCAAACTTTTCCCAAACAGATTTACAGCGCCGTATTCGGTAACAATGTACTGGACATCGCCCCTGGGTACAACGATGGGGGTATCCTTTAGCAGGGGAACGATCCGGCTCTTTTTGCCGTCGGTGGTGGTGGATGTAAGCATCAGGATGGATTTGCCGCCCTCGGACCTGGATGCGCCTCTGATGAAGTCGAGCATTCCGGTCACACCGGAAAAATGGTTGTAATAGAGTGCATCGGCGGCGACCTGGCCGGTGAGATCCATGGCCATGGGCACGTTCATGGAGACCATTTTGTTGTGACGGGAAATCACACCGGGATCATTGACATAATCCGAAGGATGAAATTCAATGGCCGGATTATCATCTAAAAATTCATAGAGATTTTGGGTACCGATGGCACTGCTGGCCACCAGTTTTCCGTCGTTGAATCCTTTCTTCCGGTTGGTAATCACGCCCATTGAAACAAGGCGCATGATATCGGTGGTAAGGTACTGGGTGTGAACGCCGATATCGTTTTTGTCGGAAAGTGCGAGAAGGGTGGCCTGGGGGGTTGTGCCGGGGCTGATCTGGATGGTTGAACCGTCGTCAACAAGCCGTGCAATAAGCCGGCCGATATGATTGGCGGCATCGAGTTCCGGGAGTTCACCAACGGTGAGAAGCGCTTCTTCATGCTCAACAATCGCGTCCACATCGTTAACATGAATAAAGCTTCTGCCCAACACCCGCGGCATCCGGGAATTTACCTGGGCAATGACGAGATCGGCGGACATTGCCGCCGCCAGTGTAATATCCACTGAAATTCCCAGGCTCATCCATCCAAAGTCGTCCGGTGGAGAGACCTGGACCAGCGCCACATGAATTGGAAGGCGTCGGGTTTCAAAAAGCCGGGATATGGCCGAAAGGTTCATGGGGGTGATAAACCGCATATTCTTTGCAAGACTTTTCGGTTTGGCCGATCCCAGGTAAAATGACCGGATATTAAAGCTTTGGTCCCGGGTCTCATCTGCAATCAGCGTCAACGGTGTACTTTCCAGACTCAGCAGGCGGACAATC
Organism: Desulfobacterales bacterium; assembly: GCA_024641825.1. Taxonomy (GTDB): domain Bacteria; phylum Desulfobacterota; class Desulfobacteria; order Desulfobacterales; family UBA11574; genus JAAXQD01. The sequence goes on from JAHECI010000019.1 coordinate 4,362, forward strand.
TCGATGTCGGTGAACGTGTCCGCTGCGGCCGCAAGCTCTCTGACCAGATATTGGGGTTCACCACATGATGACCCGATAAAGACCCGTTGACCTGCCCGAATCATTCCGATGGCTTTTTTTCCGGAGCACCGTTTTTCGACATAATTGTCTGCCCAATACGTTGATATTGCCATACAAATCTCCCCTATTTTTTATCATTGACCATCCATTGGTTGACTCAAGTTTCCCATGGCCAGCCAAAACCTAGGGCAAGCTATCGGATTTCGATGTTTGTGCGGGCCACGGCCTGGGTGTATTCGTGGGTGTCAAAAAAGAACAGCGCAATAGCGATTGATTTTATTTTAAACGGGTTATGAACGGGTTATATACGTTCTTAATGTTTAACTGATGCCACCGTTATTATCAAGAAAAAGATGGCCTTGTTTGGCGGTTTGTTTTAGAAAAGGATCATTTCGGCGAGACTCGCAACCTGGCGTTAGAATTGGGGTGTCGTATAACAGGAATGGCCTTTGAATTTATATGGAAATGGTGAAATTCCGAATGAACGTATCCAACCGATTCGATTGGTCCTGGCTTAATTCGGAAAATTGAAGACCCAGATGCCTCATTTTAAAATCGCTGAAAGGGGACTTATTCTCCACATGGATATCTAAAATCTTGTTGCAAAGGATGTCTTTCAGATAAAAACCATGGCCGCTTAAAAATATATCCAGCAGAAGGGAACCCTGCATTTTTTGCCCACCGTTGATATACATGAAGGCAAGCCCTCCCTTGCTGATGTTTTTTATTTGACCCAGCTTTGAAGCGCCGTTCTTTATCAGTGCGTATGCGCCCTGTTTCGCCGGGAACCGTTCATGGGATCTTCTTTCAAAGATCATTTCAGTATGTTCCATGGGTTATCCTTATCAATCAATAAAAGTCAACGTATGATTATGAGTATGAAATCGTAAATAATTTGTCAAGATCGGACTCGGAGAAAGTCTTCCATGAAGCACATCAAGTCCCGCCCATGGAAATGTTGAGGGGGGCTTGTACGAATGTTCATCTTTTTAAAAACGCGACCCCGTGTCGCACGTTAAAAATATAACTTTTTACACCAATTATTAACTGTTTACAAAAAGGCATATTGTGTGTCAATAAAAAAACGCCACAATATATGGGGAATATTGCCCCACGAACCGGTCCGGCCCCAGGGGACTCAGAGAAAAATTATCTTTCGGTTAAAAAAATCAGATTGATAAATTGGCCTAAATATTGCAATATACCAATGAACGTGACAACTTTTTGCCCCTACTGCCCACACGTTTGACGGATTTGATGCTTTGTTATAGAAGGAGACCACGTCCCTATAGCTTACCGTCATTACATGTTGTAACTGACTGAAATTTTGTTTAATATAAAAAATCGAAACCCTTTATGCAAAATTTGGGTTTGAGAAACGATCTTACGTCGTTGTTTCCCAGACGCCCAAGGCCCAATTAAAACAGATGTTGTATCAAAAGATTAAACCCTGACGGCTTCGTAAAAAGTCTTTTTGTGAGCGACATCGAACAATTTTGGAAAAAGATTCACGACGCCTCTGGCGTTAAAAATTGCAAGCTGTCTGAGGGCGTTAGCCCGAGTTCTTGCAATTTAGCCAGGCGAGTCATGAATCCCAAAATTGTTTGCGGAGCGAGCAAAATCAGACTTTTTACGAGATCATCAAACCCTTGACAAAGAAACCTGAAATGGAGCGAAACAGATGAACACCTGTCTATTTTGCGGCTTGACACATCATGTCGGATTTATTTCAACCCGTTTTGCAGGGACAGACGGCGTCTCTCTGGAAACGGCAAAGTGGGCGGACGTTTTTGAAAAGGAAGGGTTTTCATGTTTCTACTTCGGCGGTGAACTGGATCGTCCCCCGGATCGCTCATATCTGGTTGAAGAGGCCCATTTCACCCATCCGGATATCAAAAACATTTACAATCACTGCTTTGGCATTCACAAACGGGAACGGGTAATTACCCAAAAAATTCATACGGTTAAAGAAAAAATAAAGGACGAACTTTACGCTTTCATCGAAAAATTCGACATCGATCTTTTGGTTCCGGAAAATTCACTGACCATACCGTTAAATATTCCCCTCGGGCTTGCCATTACGGAGGTTATATCTGAAACTGAAATACCGACCATCGCCCACCATCACGATTTTTTCTGGGAGCGACAGCAGTTTCTGACCAACTCGGTCTGGGAGTATTTGAACATGGCCTTTCCGCCACATCTGCCGTCCATTCAGCACGTGACCATAAACTCTTCCGGAGACAATCAGCTGAGTCTCAGAACCGGTATTTCCGCGACCATTATTCCCAATGTCATGGACTTTGAGAATCCGCCGCCGCCGTTGGATGATTACGCATCGGACGTACGAAAAGCGCTGGGTGTGGAAGAGGATGAACTCCTGATTCTTCAGCCGACCCGGGTCGTAAAGCGCAAGGGAATCGAACATGCCATAGAGCTAATCCACCGGATGGGGAAAAAAGCCAAGCTGGTTATTTCACACGCCTCCGGCGATGAAGGCTATGATTATGAACAACGCGTCAAAGAATATTCGAGACTTTTAAATGTGAACACCCTGTTTGTTTCGGATATCATCAATGAGAAGAGGGGACTTACCCGGACAGGGAAAAAAATTTACACACTCGACGACATTTATCCCCATGCCGATCTGGTGACCTATCCCTCGACTTTTGAGGGGTTCGGCAATGCCTTTCTGGAAGCCGTTTACTTTAAAAAACCGATCGTCGTAAACAAATATTCAATCTACACCTTCGACATCGAGCCCAAGGGGTTTCTGACGGTGGAAATCGACGGGTTTGTGTCAGAAGATGCGGTTCGCATGGCCAGAACGGTTCTTGAAGACCCCGGATTTTGTAAAAAAATGGTCGATACGAACTACGAGATTGCAAAACGCTGTTTCTCTTACTCGGTTCTCCGGCAGAAACTCCGGAACCTCATTTACGACGGTGTTGCCTGCAATCCCGAAAATATGAGAAGTTAGTACATATTCAGGGGGTACGCTTCCCCGAGTAACGATACCTGCCCGCTCGTGCCTCGCATGGCAGGCGGGTTGGCGGAGTGGCTTCGTTATTTCAATGTCTTAGCAGTGGGGGAGACCGCGGCTCCCGCATGCTTTTTGCGGGAGAACGCGGAGGGGGCAGGAATGCCCCCGCTGGTAACTCATTGAAATGACCGGACACGTAGACACCGGAGTGAAGCGGGGGAGCGCATCCCCTGAACACGTACAGAAGTTAAGGCTTGCCAACGCGTCAATATTGCTTTAAATCATTAAAAAAACTTACGGAACTTTAATTAAATGAATCAGATGCAAAATAAGCTCACCTATGGACTCAAAACCGGCACCCAAAAAGGATGGCACGGATTTTTCTGGATGCTCAAAATTATCGTGCCCATATCCTTTCTGACGGTCCTTCTTGAATACAGCGGCTGGATACACAAAATAAATTTTATTGTTGAACCCTGCATGAATCTTCTGAGCCTTTCCCCCATCGCCGCCCTTCCTTTGATCGTGGGGATGCTTACAGGTATTTACGGCGGCATCGCGGCCATGGTCGTTCTCCCATTAACCACCCATGAAATGACATTGATCGCCATTTTTCTTCTCATTTCGCACAATCTTATCCAGGAAGGCATTATCCAAAGTCAGTCGGGACTGAAACCCTTTAAAGCGACCGTTTTTCGCCTGACAGCTTCCATTGTAACGGTAATGATCGTCGCCAGATTTCTCGGAGCTGAACCCGCGCAGGTTGTGGCAAAAGGCGCCCCTGTGGCAGTTCATCCGGCGTTTATTGCCCTGATGAAAAACTGGTTAATCGCGACACTATATCTCAGTCTAAAGATATTTGTGATTATCATGGTCATCATGATCCTTCTTGAAACAATGAAAATTTTCAATATGATTCCCCATATCGTCAAAGTTTTGAGTCCTCTTTTAAAGACCATGGGTATCGATCAACGGGCAGGTATTTTATGGCTCACAGCCATCGTCTTTGGACTCGCCTACGGAGGCGCAGTGATTGTAGAAGAAGCAAAAGAGGGAAATGTTACAAAGGAAGAACTTGAAAAGCTTCATCTTTCCATCGGGATCAATCATTCCATGGTTGAGGATCCGGCACTCTTTTTATCCCTGGGGCTCAGTGCGTTCTGGCTCTGGATACCCAGACTTATCATGGCCATCGTCGCCGTGCGCCTGTTCGATTTATACTACAAATTCAGATCGATCCATCGAACGCCCCATCGGGTCTCTGTTCAAAAAAAGTAAGGAATCCGGGCCCCGAGGACCCGGGTTTCAATGTAAAATAAACATGGGTAAGCCATGACCAACTTGTTATAGTTCATAAAAGCCCAGAACCCGGAGTTAAATCCCCAATGACGGAAATATATCCCATCGGCGGCGGAAAAGGCGGCGTTGGAAAGAGTTTTATTGCGGCCAGCCTCGGCACATTAATCGCCCAACAGGGCCATAACGTCGTGGTGATCGATTTGGACCTGGGCGCTTCAAACCTCCATACCCTCTTGGCAATGAAAAATCCGAAACACGGATTGAATCGCTACCTGGATAAAACGGTGAAAAAACTTGAAAGTGAGGCCGTTCCCACCATTATTCCGAATCTTTTTTTTATCAGCTCGTTGCATTGTTCCATGGAAGTCGCAAATCTTTTGCATGCGCATAAATTAAAAATAATCAGCGCGATTCAAAAGCTTCCCTTCGACTATATTTTGCTCGATCTGGGGACAGGGACAAACTTCAACACCCTCGATTTTTTCTTAACTTCCAAGGAAGGGATTCTGGTCGGTACGCCCGAACCCACATCCATCGAAAATTTTTTCCGTTTTATTAACGCCGTCTATTTGAGAATATTAAAACAGACGTTAAAGCGTGCCGAATTCCATTCGGCGGTCAAGGATGCGGTCACCGAGATGTCCGGCCCAACTGCAGGCACCCATGATATCCTAAAAATCGTCTCAAAATATCACCCGGACAAAGTCGCCCACCTGAAAAACAAATTACGTGAGTTTGAATTCAAGCTGATTTTAAATCAGTTTCGAAAAAATATGGATTCAAACCTCGGCAATAAAATCGAGACCGTATGTAACCGGCATTTTCATTCTAATTTTCAGTTTGTTGGAACGATCCGCTATGATGGACAAATTCATGATGCCGTAATTTCGAAAACCTTATATGTCCAAAAATATCCACACACACAATCTTCCGACGATCTGAAAAAGATCGCGGAAAAGATAACCAAAAGTCGAAAACCGACCGTATTGCCCAAAGAAATATCATGAAATATTTTGAGGGATTAAATTACTACGAAATTTTAAAAATTCCGGAAAATTCGTCTTTTTTGGAAATTAAACAGGCCCACAGGGATGCAGTGTCCATTTATGGCGAAGATTCTCTGGCAACCTATTCCCTGTTTTCACCGGATGAACGGGAAAAAATTTTAAAAATCATCGAAGCAGCCTTTTCAACCCTCATGGATGGGAACAAGCGGGCCGCCTACGACAGAATGCTTGTGGATTCAGGACAATCCGATACGACGTTTATCTCCAATCAAAGTCAGAAACAATCCGAGCCCGTATTTCACCCTGACCAAGGGCCAGAAGATGTTCCTTTGGCGGCCGACGCCACAGAAAAAATTCAGACCAGCGAAGCGAAACAACTTTCAGACGAAATTCTTTCAAAATCGTCTGTTTCCGGAAATGATCTCAAAAAACTGCGAGAAGCCCTGGGGGTTGAAATTCACGAAATCCATTCCCGCACGAGAATCAGTGTTTCGGTGTTAACCGCCATTGAAGAAAATCGGAGGGAGAATCTCCCTCCCGACGTCTATTTAAGAAATTTTTTAAAACTCTACGCAGAAGTTCTACAAATAGATCCTCTGAAAATTGTGGACGGTTATTTTAAACATATTTCCCTGGTTAAACACTCGGATTAGATCCAAAACCTACATCTTTTGACACCCGATTTGACAATATTTGTCATTCCCCTTGTCACCCCCACACCGCCATCGTCTGTTTAATCAGTTGAATTATTTGATTTTTTCCAATTCACATCCATATGGTACATATTTTGCTTAAAAATTGACAGCCTTGGAGTTTATTTTTTCGAGTTCAATAAATTTGATAAATTGTAAAAAGTCGAAATCTCACGCCAAGCCCCAAAGGTCGCAAAGTTAACGGATTAATTTTAAATGATTTTTTCTTGGCGTTCTTGGCGACTTTGCGAGAAAATATCGTTTTTACGAGACCATCAATATTGATTAATGGAGAATCGATATGTATTTTAAGATCCTAAAAACAGCGTTGTTTTTTTTATTGATGTCTTTGTGTCTATTTTTTCTGACCGCCTGCAGAACCACCGGCGGCGGTGTCAGTTATCAATGGGACAATGGCAATGAATACGACCATCCCCATGAAGTAAAAAAGACCAAAGGCGGGCCGCCGCCCCATGCACCGGCTCATGGATATCGGGCAAAGCACCACTATCGCTATTACCCCTCCTGCAGCGTTTATTATGATACGAATCGAGAATTATATTTCTACCTGATGGGAGACAACTGGAGAATAGACGTATCGCTGCCCCAGGGCCTACATGTGGAGTCGAGTGCCTATGTGAGCATCGATATGGATTCCGATAAGCCCTACACCCATTATAAGGAGCACCGGCGAAAATATCCCCCGGGCCAGACCAAAGGAAAGAAAAAATACAAAAACCATAAAGGGTAGGTCCCACCACCGGTGCATTGACGCCCGAAATGTTGAGATCTTTGAGATACGGTAAAAAATCAGCCCGTTTAACCCCGTATTCCACCCGAACCATCCGGGGTTAACCCGCTTGCAAATCATACCCACCCGGAAATTCTTCAGAAAATTTCATACTTCAGGCTTGGAGCAACCGGCAAGCCTGAAGTACGCCGCCAAGACCTCCTCAGGAGATGTCCTGTTCAAGCATTCCATTTCTTCGCACCCGGCGCTATCAGTTTCAAAACAGGGACTGCAATCCAGCTCCGGCCGAACGATGGTGACATGACGCCCCAGCGGTCGCCATCTTTGGGGATCAGAAGGCCCGAAAACAGCCACTGTGGGGAGGCCCAAAAATGCGGAAAGATGACTGACTCCGGAATCGTTTCCGATAAAACCGCCGCTTGCTTTGAGTCCCAAGGCAAGCTCCGTGAGATTGTCCATCCGATGAACGTTGCCCCTGTATTCGTTCTGCTGAAAAAACTCCCATGTCAAAATGTCGGCCAGATCATCTTCCGCAGGACCGAGAATAAACTCCGGCCGCCGGCCCCTTGCCCGGAGCAATCGAGCGATTTTGATAAAATTGGAAACCGGCCAGCATTTTTTCCGGCTCCCGGATCCGGGATGGATCAAAATCCTCGATCGGTCGAAGTTGGGATCTCTCCGATCCGGATGCACCGCTGAAGATGGCAGGGAACCGGTATCCACATCCGCTTTTTCAAGGAGCCCGCATCTCACAAGATGGGATAAAGCATGTTCTGAGACATGGATGTTTTGATCCATATCGGGTTTGGGCTGGATGCGACAAATCGGTTTTTCCGTAATTGAATACAGGCGGTTTTGAAGATCCCGGGCGCGTGAAAAAAGGACAATCTTATCATATTCAAACAGAATGTTTTTTACAACCGGATCGACACGGCTCGAGTAAAGGGTCGCAAAGGCCGCAGCCTCCATGGGGAGATGATCGTCTACAATATCAAGAAACCGGGCAAGTTCACCGATCCTGCACTCACAGAGCATTTCCAGGCGGCCATATTTTTTTTTGAGTTTTAAAAGGGCGGGAAACGTCGCGACAACATCACCCAATGCGCCGTGGTGGATGACAAGAAGATTGTGTTTTGCCATAAATTAATTGAAATGTTTCGTGAAGATTTCAGATCCGTCCGCACGTTCCATCGTTCAGCGGATTGACGTATAGTTGGGCCCTGCGATCAACAGACTGTTTGAAAGGGTTGACTGTATCTTTTCCATTTTGCTCCCAAAAACAAAGTTCCGAATAACGCCGTGCCCGAAGGCACCCAGAACCACGAGGGCATCATGGGGCACATCATAAAGATTTTCTTCAAAGACTTTGTTTTCAAAAAAATGCCAGTCGTTGACATAACGGTCCACTTCTTCCTCGAGGTTTTCATCCTTGACAACCTGTCGGTACGATTCCGAAGAACTGTTTTCCACCTGGGTAAAAACATCCAGCGGCATGCCGGAAACCCTGCTGATCTGAAATCCCAGCCGGAGTGCATTGATGGCATTGGCGGAACCGCCGAAGAATACCGCGATACTGTTCCACGGTTTAAACACAGCGCTTGTGATGAGAACCGGAAATCGGGCGGACCTTACAATACGTCTGACCCTGGGGCCGATGTATCCCAGACCGATCTTTGAAGTTAAATCGCTGACACTTCGGGGGCAGCACATGTAGTCGAACGTCGTCGGTATATCGGGAAGGGTCGAAGCCGTGTAATGTTTCGGTTCCAGAAATGTAACATTCAAACCACCCGCCTCGACCAATTCGGTGGCGTGGGCAATGGCAGTCTCCGGTGCGGTGAGATAGGAACCGTCAAGGTCTATTTGAACCACATCGTTTTCAAAATACATCAAAAATTTGGTGGACTTTGGGACGTAGATCACCGGAGAAGCACCGACTTTTTTACAAAAATAGATCGATTGCAGGAGTGTTTCTCTTCCCACGGGAGTGTTTCGAAAAATATGTAGCAGTTGATGATCCATTTGCCCCTCCTCTCTGTCATTTCTTTCGCTTGAGCTCACTTTAACAGGCAATCATACGCCGTCACAATCAATGGCTGGTCTGAACCATAAGTTCTTTTCGATATTGATCGAGGATTGTCGCCTTTGAAATCAGGCCGACAAACCTGTTGTTCATGACCACCGGCATGGAAAACAGGCCTTTAACATCCATTTTGCGAAGCACTTCTAACAAATCGTCGTTAGGATGAACCACCTCTACCCGGGTATTCATAATCTGTCCCAAAAAAACGGCATCATACATGACCGGATTAAAAAGGTAGGGTCGAATATCATCCAAATGGATGATCCCCAGAAAATTACCGGTCTTATCATCTGCCACCGGGAAATAGTTCCGGTGGGATTTTTGGACGATATGAATAAAATCCCGAAGGAGCATATTGTGTTTTACGATAATACAGTCCCTTTCAATAAGCTCCGGAACGTTCAGGTCTGATAGAACCCGGGCGTCGGTACCGGGTCTTAACAGATGCCCGTGCTCAACAAGATCCTTGAGATAATAGGATGCCGGTTCAATGTAATGGCACAGCGTTGTCGTCACGGCAGACACGAGGATCAGGGGAAGAATGACCTCATATCCCCCGGTAATTTCGATAATAAGAAAAATTCCGGTCAACGGCGCCTGGAGCATTCCGCTGATGAGCCCTGCCATTCCCAACAATGCATAGTAACCTTCGTTGGCCCATAATGCCGAAGACCAGATCACCGAAAGAAGATGATGATACGTCACCCCCACAAGACTTCCGATAACCAGACAGGGGGCGAATATTCCACCGGACCCTCCCCAACCCAGGGTCAAAGCGGTGGCCGCGATCTTGGCAAATGAAGCCAGTGCCACAAACACCAGCCCCTGGGAGTAACGTCCTTCAATGAGGGCTTCCACCGCATGATATCCTTCCCCCAGGACCACCGGAAGAAAAAGACCGATGATTCCCACCGCACATCCGCCGATGGCGGCCCGCAGCCACAGGGGGCCTGAAAGCTTGTGGGATATGGTGTGCATGGACCTGAGCATTCGGGTCAGGAGAATGGACGCCCCTGCCGCCAGTACGGCCAAGCCGAGACAGGCAAAGACATTCAGCAGATCGATTTTGAACAGGTGATGGCCGAAAGGGATCTGGTTCCCCTGGAGAATACGGCTGATTTCGGTACCGGCCACCGAAGCAATGGCAATGGGGACAATATTTACGGATTTCCATTCTCCGACAATCACTTCAATGGCAAAGACCATTCCCGCAATCGGGGCATTGAAGATGGAGGATATTGCGCCGGCGGCACCGCAACCGACCAGTGTCACCCGCTGTCGATCGTTTAAGGAAAAATATTTGGCGATGTTTGAACCAATGGCCGCTCCGCTGATAACGACCGGCGCTTCAGGACCGGCGGACCCTCCGCTGCCGATGGTCAGACAGCTCGATATCAGCCTTGAAAAACTCGAGCGAAACCTCAGCAGACCCCCGTAACGGGATACGCTGTAGATAACTTCCGGCACCCCGTGCCCGGCCCCTTCTTTGACGACTTTTTCCAGAAACAAACAAGAAAGTGCTGCACCGATGGCAGGAAGCACAAAGACCCACCAGTGGGAACGGAAATGATGAAGCCATCCGGACATGGCCAGAAGAGACCGGTTGAGAATCACCGATGCCAAGCCACTACAGTTGCCGACAATAATAGCCATCAATATGAGCAGAAGACGATCATCTAAACGGAAAATTGCCCAGTTTGCAGGGTAGCGCCACAATTTTAAAACGCGCATATCGCCGACACCTATGAATTATCTGCTCTGTCGAGTATATTCTCAAATTCAGTTATTTTTGAGAAATACGCCGATGAATCCGGAGATGTTTTTAAAAATTCCACGAATGTATTGTCGCGAACACAAAAAGAAAGCCTTGAAAGAAGATGGAGATGGATTTTAATGGACGGGCTTAAAAGGATAAACATGACAAACACGAGCCGGTCATCCACCGCATTAAAGTCCACCGGTTTTTCGAGAAAACAGGTGGTTATTATGGGTTTTTCAAACGTATCCGGAAGAGGATCGTGGGGATGAGGAATGGCGACGCCTTTACCGATGCCCGTTGATGTAAGATGTTCTCTTTCCAGCAGGCACTGATACAGTTTTTCCTTTGAACTGTCCAATGGCAACTGCATTTTTTCCACGGCACCTCTCAAAACAGTCTCTACGTCATCCCCTTTAATTCCATAGATTACCCCGCCGCGATCCATTGCAGGGAGGAGATTCTCCAGTCTCTTCTCCTGGAGTTGAGTATTCACTTTTTTTGGCAGCGAAAACGGCAGCCGATACATGGCAGCCCATTTCTCCAGAGCAGATTCATTGACGATATAGCCATTGCTGCTTTTTTGTATGGGTATCCTGCCCTGGCGTATCCAGCGATCCACGGTGGTTACCGGAAGACGGAGACACCGTGCAACTTCATTGATGGTAAGTTTCATATGTCTATCAGATTAAAAAAACTGTTTTCTTTTATTATTACAAAAACATATATATTAACTTCTATAGGTTCCCAAATCAAGAAGTTTTATCAACAGATGTCTGTTTCGGCTTCTCCGGATGGGCGATGGACCGTCTAATTAGGGTAATGTCCCGTTTTGGATAGGGAATCTCAATCCCGTTTTTATCAAACGCCGCTTTAATCTTATCGGTAATATAGGAAATGGTATCCATCCGTTTCCGCGCATTATCAATCCACACCCGCAACTGAAGATCCACCGACGATTCTCCAAAATTTCTCACAACCACTTTTGGCGGCGGTTCCTTGGAAATCCAGGCCGCTTGGCCGGCGACATCCTTGATCAATTCTTTTGCTTTTTCGATATCGGCGTCATAGGCGACCCCCACATTGATACGAACCCTGATCTTGGTTGAAATACTGGTGTAGTTAACGATATCCCGTGTCATGATTTCATTGTTGGGTATAATGATAATAATATTATCGGTTGTTTTGATCTTGGTGGCCCGCAAGCCGATGTCGATAACATCTCCCCAGGTGGCGCTTCCGGCGGGCGCACTCCAAACTTCGATCCGATCGCCGATTTCAAAGGGTCTGTCGATAATAAGCAATACCCCGGCGATGAGATTCGACAACGTGTCTTTGGCGGCAAAACCGATGGCAATGCCTGCCACCCCTGCACCCGCGATAAAGGGCATGACATTCATTCCCAGAACATCGAGGGCCAGAATCACAGCGGTGGCATAAATAATAGCGCCTGAAAATTTACTGAGAAGGTCGAAAATAATATCGTCGACTTTGGTTTTCGTTTTGTCTTTTATATTTTTTTCGAGGTAATCCAGGACGATTAAAACACCCTCCTTTGTCGGAGTTGCCAAAAGTATAATCATCAACGAATGAAAAATTTTTTCCAAAAGACCGGTGTTGAAAAGTCTGATGAGATATGTGCCGGTTGCGAGGATCACGCCATAAAACAGCGCCCTGCGTATGACCCTGAAAATCTCTGTGTCAATTTTAATCTTATCGTTTTTTTGGGTCTTTTTTTCAAAAACAGCAAGAATACGTAATAAGATCAACCAGGCAATATAAGAGAAGAGGATGGCAAACAGGGCCTTAAAAAGGAGATGAAGGTATACGGACCGGATACCGACCATCAAAGAAATTTTATCAAAAAAAACAAACAGATTCTCCATAACCACCTCAATATTAAATATTTTGTGATAGATCCATATGACACTTTGGATCGAACAGTCAAGGACCCTTTTTTATACCCTTTGAAGCAGTTCCCCAAAATATGTTCCGATGGAATTGCTTACAGCCACCATATCAGTAAGCCCCAGGACAGTTCCGTTTTGGTCGGAAAGCTGTCCGAGCAAATTAGAGCGCGTTAAAGCGAACAGCAAAAAGGAGCTTAAAATTATTGATAATTATCATATCCCCGAAGGGTAATCTTAACACCTTAGACCTGTTCGCTTTTACGCGGTTTTATTTGCGAGTTCTTGCCGATCAAAACGGAACTGTCCTGGGGCTGAAACGGAATGTTATTCTGATAGAAGCTATAAAAGTCCGACCTTAAGGATGACCATCCAAGGGCAATTTTTGAGTCTTTTGGCGATAAGCCCTTGGCGATGCAAGGGTAAATCCGCCGAAGGGGATAAACGGATAAAATTTTGTGCGGTTTGCAGGGGGAAGTTGCAGAGAAATCACGCTTAAACCCCTTAAAAACGAGTCCTTCCATTGGGACACTGTTTTTTTAGGGGTGCGATTTTGAGCAGCGTGTTACATTGCCGATGAAATTGAACTCGCTTTTATGAACTCACGGTTCATACGGGCGATGTTGGAGATGGAGATTTCCTTTGGGCATTCTGCTTCACATTCTCTTTCATTGGAGCAGTTTCCGAAGCAGAGTTCGTCCATTTTCCGAACCATGGCCAGGGCCCTCTGGGCGGCCTCGGGCCTTCCCTGGGGAAGAAGGGCGAACTGGGAAATCTTTGCCCCTGTAAAGAGCATGGCCGAAGCATTGGGACAGGCGGCGACGCAGGCACCGCACCCGATGCACGCAGCGGCATCCATGGCTTTTTCCGCAATTTCCTGGGGGATGGGAATTGCGTTGGCATCCGGCGCACCGCCGGTGTTCACGGAAATATACCCCCCTGCAATGATGATCTCATCGAAGGCGCTTCGATCCACTGCAATATCTTTTATGATGGGAAATGCCTTGGCACGCCAGGGTTCGATAACGATGGCATCACCGTCGGAAAAATGCCGCATATGAAGCTGGCACAGGGTCGTTCCTTTTTCCGGACCGTGTGCACGACCGTTGACCACGGCCCCGCACATTCCGCAGATCCCTTCCCGACAGTCGTGATCGAATGCAACGGGATCTTTACCGTCCAAGGTGAGTTGTTCGTTAACGACGTCGATCATTTCCAGAAATGACATGTCCGTTGAAATATTCGCGGCATGATAAGTTTCAAAGCCGCCTTTCACATGGGCGTTCTTTTGGCGCCAGATTTTCAGCGTTATATTTATATTTTTTGTCATTTGTAACTCCTCTGTGTTAATTCGACATTTTCAAAAACAAGGGGTTCCTTGTGGAGTTCGGGCTGCGCGTCATCTCCTTTATATTCCCACGCAGCCACATGACAGAAATTCTCATCATCCCGCTTGGCCTCGTTTTCCTCGGTCTGGTATCCTTCATTAAAATGGCCGCCGCAGGATTCTTTGCGCTCAAAGGCATCGACCACCATCAGTTCTGCAAACTCCAAAAAATCGGCCACGCGGCCGGCGCGCTCCAGGCTTTGGTTGAAATCTTTGTCAGAACCCGGGACCACCGCATTTTCCCAAAATTCTCCCCGAAGTTCCTGAATAAGCTTTCTGGCCTTCAAAAGGCCTTCGTCGTTTCTGGACATGCCACAGTATTCCCAGAGAATGTGTCCCAGCTCCCGGTGAAAGTCATCCACCGTCCGTTTTCCGTTGATGGAAAGCAGCTTGTTAATTCGTTCGGAGGCATGGTGAACCGTGTCCTTGAAAGCAGGATGATCGGTGGTGACTTCCGGGCGACCGGTTCCTGCGAGATATCCGCCGATGGTATATGGAATCACGAAATAACCGTCCGCCAGTCCCTGCATCAAGGCACTGGCACCCAGGCGATTGGCACCGTGGTCCGAAAAGTTGGCTTCACCCATAACAAAAAGCCCCGGCAAGGTGCTCATGAGGTTGTAATCCACCCAAAGTCCGCCCATGACATAATGAGATGCCGGATAAATCATCATGGGCGCTTCATAGGGATTCGAAGCGGTGATTTTTTCATACATCTGAAAAAGGTTGCCGTATTTTTGGGCAATGACCTCTTTCCCGTCTCTGTTGATGGCATCCTTAAAATCAAGATACACCGCAAAACCGGTCTCTCCGACGCCCTTGCCCAAATCGCACTGGGCCTTGGCATTCCGGGACGCCACATCCCGGGGAACCAAGTTCCCGAAACTGGGGTATTTGTTTTCAAGGTAATAATCTCTTTCAGATTCGGGGATCTGGTTCGGCGGCCGACGGTCTCCAGGCGTTTTCGGAACCCAGACACGACCGTCATTTCGAAGACTTTCACTCATGAGGGTCAGTTTGGATTGGTAGGTTCCATGCACGGGAATGCACGTCGGGTGAATCTGCGTATAACAAGGGTTGGCGAAAAAAGCGCCCTTTTTGTAGGCCCTGAAAGTGGCGCTCACATTGGATGCCATGGCATTGGTTGAAAGGTAAAAAACATTGGCATATCCGCCGGTGCACATGACCACGGCATCGGCTGCATGACTTTCGATTTCACCGGAAATCAGATTTCTGACAACGATGCCCCTCGCCTGTCCGTTGATCACCACCAGATCCAGCATCTCCCGGCGGGGAAACAGGGTGACCTTGCCCATCGCAACTTGTCGCATCAATGAACTGTATGCGCCCAAGAGAAGTTGCTGCCCGGTCTGGCCCCTGGCATAAAAAGTTCTGGAAACCTGAGCGCCGCCAAAGCTTCGATTGGCCAAAAGCCCCCCGTATTCCCGGGCAAAAGGTATCCCTTGGGCAACGCATTGGTCGATAATATTATTGCTGACCTGGGCCAGGCGATACACATTGGCTTCTCTGGACCTGAAATCACCGCCCTTGATGGTGTCGTAAAAAAGGCGCCGGATACTGTCGCCGTCATTTTGATAGTTTTTGGCGGCGTTGATTCCACCCTGGGCGGCAATGCTGTGGGCACGCCGCGGGCTGTCCTGGATACAGAAGTTTTTTACGTAATATCCGAGTTCGGCCAGTGATGCCGCTGCAGACCCCCCGGCAAGACCGGTTCCAACCACAATGATATTGTATTTTCTTTTGTTGGCCGGATTGACGAGTTTCAGCTCAAAACGGTGCTTATCCCACTTTTCCGTAAGAGGCCCTGAAGGTATTTTTGCGTCAAGCTGCATGGTGATCTCCTTATACTAATAACGAAACATAAATCGGAATAAAACCAAACCCGATCCCGACAATCAGGCTGAATACAATGCTCAGCCCCCTTAAAAAAGGTGTGTATTTCGGATGATTGGCGCCAAGGGTCTGAAATGCACTCCAAAATCCATGGCTGACATGAATTGCCGCGATGATCATGGCAAACGTATAAATCAATACATAGCCGGGTTGTGCAAATGCATTCGAAACAATCTGAAAAATGGTGGTATGGGTTTTATCCACAAAATGAAAGTTGAACAGGTGGTAGAAAACAAACAACAGCAGAACAACGCCGGTGTA
>JAHECI010000246.1 GCA_024641825.1 Desulfobacterales bacterium
GCTGATTCGCAGATTCATAAACACCGGGGCTCCCTTTCTCGCCGCACCGTAGCGGGCCCCGGACTGGATGTATCGTTTTCCGTCGCAGCTTTCTTCGGCATAAATCAACGCTGCGGTTTCCAAGGCGGTTTTGACACCTTCGGCGCCAATACCGATAAAGGTCATGCCCAGTTCCCGGTCCTTGTAGTTTGGAAGTTGTTTGGGTTTGAGGGTGTAGGGGCCTTCAATGCCTGAGAAGAAGTCCCGGATAAAATTGTCCTGTTTTTGCTCTAAACAGGCCCGCATGTTCTCAATGACCGCGGCGGCATCATACTTGTTGAAATCTTTGCTGCCCAGGCCATAAACCCCGTGAAGAAGGGTCGGCATATCGTCGCGGGCGTAGATTTTGTGCTCATCCCTGCCTTCATGATAGGCTCTCTGAGACAGCTGGAGCGCTGCCTGCAAATCCGACAGAAGGAGTTGGTTGTGCGCCCTGGCGGTCCGCTCCATCACGGTGATGACCTTGGCGTTTCGAACGCCGAATGCAATCTCTTCGTAGCAGGGCGGATTGAAAAGCACCGGCCGAACAACCCCCACCTTTAAGCCTTCCACATCACGGTAGTAATCGACAACGTCCTTGATAACCCCTGCTGCCGAGCCGAGAATCACCACCACCATATCAGCATCTTCGGTACGGTAGCATTCCACCACCTTGTGGTTGGTGTCCAAAATCTGGTTCATCACGTCCATGGCGGCGATAATCCCGCGTTTGACAAAACGATAGGCAAAATCCTGGGCCACCTGGCCTTCCATGGTTAGATCGGTGTCGGTAAAGGTCCCGGAGAGATAGCGCTGCTCGAAATCGGGCTGATAGAGACGATTGGGGGGGCCGACGTAGTACTTCAAAAATTCGTCTGAAAGCATTTGTATGTTTTCCAATGCATGGGATTTGATAAACCCGTCACCGATCACCATGAACGGCAGCATTACCTGCCGAAGTTCGGCGGTTTTAAACGCAATGGGCAGCAGATCGTGAAGTTCCTGATTGTCTTTGGTAACCAGTTGAGCCCAACCGGTATTGCGCACACCATAGAAATCGTTGTGGCCGCAGTGAATGCTTAAAGACCCCTTGTTCACCTCTCGGGCCATGACCGTCATGACCACCGGCAGACGTTTCCCTGAGACTGAAAAGAGGTTCTTGGTTTTCAATACCAATCCCTGGGACGAGGTGTTATCGACATAGCGGCCACCCTGGCACGCCATGCCTTCCACCGCCGCAATGGCCGAAAGCTCGTCACTGGGCTGAAAATACATCAGTTCGGTTCCGAACAGATTCTTTTGGCCTTGGGCGGATGCATTGGCAAAATCCTCGGCAATAGGCGTGGACGGCGTGATGGGATAGCCGCAGAGGCCGTCGACCAGACGGGTGAGGATCGAAAGGGCCGCGTGGTTGCCGTCCAAGATGGCTTCTTTGCGCGTCCGGTATTCACTCAAATTTTCTTCATTTATGGTGGACAGGTCGAACTCGAAAAGTTTTTTGGCGTCGGCCCGCTCCCACTCTTTATTCCAGTCTAGCTGGAGACTTTTCCATTTTCCTCTTTTCCTTTGGTAGGGAAGCACTCCCATAAGGGTATCAATGTCTATCTTTGGTGCCATCGATCGTATCTCCTTTTGAAATATTTGGTACAGAACAAACTTAGATGAACTAAATGAATTTAAAATACTTATATTGTTGGATTATATGGCCACAAAGGAAGGGTAGAATTCCTTTCAGGGCAAACAACAAACGCGAGGGCCTTCCTTGTGAGAAGATCTTCTGACATTAGCTTTGATTAAGATAATGGAAAGTTGAAATTATGATAAAATGAAACATATGTCAACCCCTATTGCCAAATGGTCTTAAAATGTTAAGCAAATTCAGCAGGTTCATTTTTCCCTTTCGCCCATTCTCGGGCAAATGAAGGCGGTGCACCGCGTGGGGTGATCCATTTTTGCCGGAGCCCGTGTACGGTGCACCCGGTAGCAAATGCAGCGATTAAAGGCGTAAGGCTTTTTTGTCTTTTCGAGGGATGACCGAAAATTCAAGCCATCGGCTTTACGGTCAATTGTTGATGTCAAAACAGTTTTGAGCCGGGTCAAAGGAAAATCTATTGAAAATCTATTATGACACATTTATATATTAAAAATGAAATTAGCCGCCGATATTCCCCAAGTGTTGCGAGAAAATGCGAACACCAAATTTGAAGCATTTTGCACTGCAGCCAAAGATGCAAATCTATCTCTTCCGGATGACCCTGAGTTTCTTGACCTCTTAAAACGGGTTTTTACCTTTAGTGATTTTATATCCAAAATCTGCATTCGCAGTCCGGAAGTTTTTATAGACCTGCTGGAAAGCGGAGATCTTCAAAAAAAAATCGATCCGGACGCGTACGATTCGAAACTTGAATCGCATCTTTTCGGAATCAAAGACGATGCACAGCTTTCAGCCCGTCTTCGACGGTTTAGACGACGTGAAATGCTCCGGATCGGCTGGCGAGACCTTGCAGGCTGGGCGGATCTTTCAGAAACCATGGCGGATCTTTCTGCTCTGGCCGATGCCTGCATCGATCAGGCGGTTTCTTTTCTGCATGAATGGCAATGCGCTGAAAATGGCGTTCCCACAGGAGATGATGGATCTGAGCAGCGTCTGGTTGTTTTTGGAATGGGCAAACTTGGCGGACTGGAGTTAAATTTTTCCTCGGATGTGGATCTGATTTTCACCTATCCTGAGACCGGTGCAACCCAAGATGCGTTGGAACCGATGAGCAATGAAGAATTTTTCCTTCGTCTTTGTCGCCGTTTGATAAAAACGATCAGCGCCAATACTCCGGACGGCTTTGTATTCCGGGTGGACACGGACCTCAGACCTTTCGGTGAAAACGGTCCTCTGGTTATGAGCTTTAATGCCATGGAAGAATATTACCAGGCCCAAGGAAGGGAGTGGGAACGATACGCATGGATCAAGGCACGGGTTGTTGCCGGTGACAAACCCGCCGGAGCACAGCTTTTGGAACGGCTTAAACCCTTTATTTATCGCAGATATCTCGACTTTGGTGCATTTGAATCCTTAAGGAATATGAAACAGAAGATTTCCCTTGAGGTCAAACGGAAAAGGATTGCAGACAACATCAAACTCGGTCCCGGAGGCATCCGCGAAATTGAATTCTTTGGACAAATATTTCAACTCATACGGGGAGGCGTCACGCCGTCCCTCCAAGAGCGCAGTATCCAGAAGGTATTGGGGGTTCTTGCCCATGAAGATTACATCCACCAAAATGTCTGTGATGAACTTGCCGGCGCATACATATTTTTGAGAAATACAGAGCATCGGCTGCAGGAATTTTCAGACCAGCAGACCCATCGGATTCCATCGGATCCTGCTGCAAAGGTCCGTCTGGCTGCGTCCTTGGGATTCGACAGCCCGGAGTCCTTTGACCGTTGTCTTGAAAAGCATCGAGAAATTGTTGATGATCATTTTAATAAATTGTTGGGCACTAAAGATCCAGAACCAACCGATAAACAGGGCAGGGAAATTGATGCCGGTTTGGAAGCCGTATGGAACGATCTCCTAGAAGATGACCTCTGCCAAAAGATACTCGACACCGCCGGATATGCGCAACCCGATGCGGTCAAGCCCCTATTGGATTACCTTCGGAACCACACGGCAACCCGGTCCCTCACCAGTGACGGTCGCAATCGTCTGGATGAGCTGATGCCCTTGATGCTCAAAGAAATCGGCCGTTCTGAACGACCCATTGTCGTTTTGAATCGAATCGTCGACCTGATTAAAATCGTCGAACAACGCACCAACTATCTGTCCCTACTGCTGGAAAATCCAACCGCTATCGTTCATCTGGTGAAACTCGCCAATGCCAGTCCCTGGATCATCTCATTTTTATCCCACCATCCGGTACTCCTGGATGAACTCCTTGATCCCCGGACACTTTATCGTCCACCGGAAAAATCGGAACTCTTAACCGAAATACGCAGACGCCTCGATCCAATGGTGCCCCATGATCTTGAGCATCAGATTCAAGAATTGTGCATTTTTAAACAGGTGAACACCCTACGGGTGGCAGCGGCCGATGTTACCGGTGCCCTTACGTTAATGCGAACCAGCGACCATCTTACCGAAATCGCAGAGACGGTTTTAAACCAAGTGGTCGAACTGGCGTGGAACCACCTGATCGAGAAACACGGAACACCGACCTGTCGATTGAACAACCAGGCCATCGGCAGGGGATTTTCTGTCATAGCCTATGGTAAACTGGGGGGGATTGAATTCGGCTATGGATCCGACCTCGATATGGTTTTCCTCCACGCAGGAACCGAGGGAAAAACCCTTGGAGGGCCATATCCCATTGATAATCAACAGTTCTTTGCCCGCCTGGGACAACGGGTCATCCATATTTTAACCACACGTACCCCTGTGGGAATGCTTTACGAGCCGGATATGCGGTTGCGACCCAGCGGCAGTTCGGGCATTCTGGTGAGCCATATCGACGGGTTCGAAGATTATCAGATGAACAAGGCCTGGACATGGGAACATCAGGCCCTTATCAAAGCGAGACCCATCAGCGGTGATGAAGCCATGGCCGAACGTTTTGAACAGATCCGGAAGGCGGTTCTTGCCCAACCTCGTGACGAGGAAACGCTTCGAGGGGAGGTTGTGGCGATGCGCGAACGGATTCGCAGGGAACTCCTGAAGCCTGAAACCGGGTTTTTCGATGTCAAACAGGATACAGGGGGAATCGTCGATATTGAATTTCTGGTGCAGTATCTGGTTCTTTTTAATTCCTGGGAATATCGGGAACTGCTCCGGTGGACCGATAATGTGCGACTTCTTGAAACCTTGAACGAAACGGGTATTATCGATGATTATTCCGCCCACATCTTAAAAGTCACCTATCTGACCTACCGGGCGACGGTACATCAGCTCGACCTTCAGGAGAAACCCGCCAAAGTCTCTGAAGATAGGTTTCGGGGTTTGCGAAAAAATGTCGAAGAGATCTGGAAAAACATTATGAAAGCAGCATAGAAATTTCTTTTTAGCAGCACCGCCACAACCAAAGCCGGAAAAATCATCGGTCTTGATGCCCTGATTGCCGACGTTTCTTGCCCTTTGAAAATCATCTTTTTTGCCAGCCAAGTAAAATTCGCATTTGATGTTTAACCGGGAGTCGATTACATTTTTGTAATTTTTAAGGGTTGAGTTTGACAAAATTGTAAGCC
>JAHECI010000247.1 GCA_024641825.1 Desulfobacterales bacterium
CGTTTGCCTTGGCTATCAAGGGAAATCGCTTTGACAATTAATTTAATACATTGTAATAAAAAGCGCCGATAGGCTTTATGCCTTGGGTTTGGCGCCCCACGTAATCCCGAATGCTCAGATGGGTGTTAATATTTTCTATTCAAAAAAATCAAGGTGTTGCAAAAATAAGTCCTTGTCCGCTGCACCCGCATTTTTGGGGATAAATACCCATAAAAGTTTTTTTTAGAATCCGTCACCTTTGAAATTTATGGTTAAAAATGACCTCATACAATTCACTAAAAAAAGATATTCTTGAGATAAATAAAGAAGTTTCCGGTCTTTTCCCAGATGCCCAATGGATCATGGGAACGTCAGACCATACATTTGCAGAGTGGCAGAAAACTTGTGAGGCCATCAACACTCAGATGGCGGGAGAGATCATTCGCGTTGCGGTTGTCGGCCCGATTAAATCCGGTAAAAGTACATTTATAAATTCACTTTTTAAAGGCGAATTCCTAAAGCGAGGGGCTGGCGTTGTGACATCCATTGTCACACGGGTTCGAAACGGAAAAAAACTCAAAGCAAAGCTGTTGTTCAAATCCTGGGATGAGATTAACTCGGATATGGAGCAGGCGTTGGTTCTCTTCCCCTCATTAGAGTGGCGCAATGAAAATTACAGATTCGACATACGGCAAAAAAAAGAGCGGCTGAGTCTGCAGAAGGCGCTCAATTCATTAAATTCAGAACACCTTGTTTCAGATGGCGCCCGCAATGTGAATAATATACTTCTGGCATCCTACCTTAAAGGATACGAAAAGATTAAAGATATAATTTCACCTGAAATGCGGACGAACCAATATGAAAACGAGCTTTTTTCCGAGCACTGGACTTTTGTGGGAGATGGGTCCATGGCGGTGTATCTCAAAGATGTTCAACTGGAAATCGACTCAGGAAATATCGACAGCAATATCGAAATTGCGGATTGTCAAGGCAGCGATTCCCCGAACCCCCTTCACCTTGCCATGATACAGGATTATCTGCTCCTAACCCATCTTATTGTATATGTCGTCAGCAGCAGAACAGGACTTCGGGAAGCGGACATAAAATTTTTATCCATCATCAAAAAAATGGGGATTATAGACAACATCCTTTTTGTAATTAATTGTGATTTCAGTGAACACGAATCGATAAATGATCTTAAACTTCTCATTGAAAACGTAAAAGAAGAACTTGCGATTATCAAACCATCTCCGGAAATTTATTCCCTTTCCGCACTGTTTAACCTGTTCAAAGCCCAACGTGGAAATCTGTCACAAAAAGATCGGCTTAGACTGGAACAATGGGAAAAAGAACCGGAACTTACCGCTTTTTCAGACTCGGGAACAGGACGGTTTGAATCCTCTTTTTACAACAGGCTGACCCAGGGAAGTTATTCTCTTTTGTTAAAAAATCATCTTGAACGTCTTCGTATAATTTCATCGGGAATGGGGCGTTGGATACACTTCAATCAAAACATGCTCACCCGGGATGCCAGCACTGCCAATGGGATCGTTGAAAAGATAAAGAAGCATCAAGAAGGAATGCGTCAAATCGAGTCGGTGATAAAAAATACGCTGGTTGGTTCCACGAAAAAAATAAACCAGGATCTAAAAACAGATATCGAACGTTTTTTTGATACCCGATCCGGCGATCTGTTCCAGGGAATAATTGAATTTATAAGAGATTATAAAATATCTTACCCAAAATATGAAGAACCTCTTAAGGCTTCCGGATTCCCGAATACCCTCTACCTGGTATTTCAGGAATTCAAGCAAGCCCTGGATAGGTTCATGACCGAAACCATAAATCCTGAAGTTGTCCGTTTTATGAGAGAAAAAGAGAAACGGATTCACGAGCGTCTCGAATCCATCGCAGATCCATTCGATGTCATGGTACAGGATGCCATTTCCGGCTATAACGGCATGATGGAAAATTTTGGAATCGTCCGCTCTTTTGAAAGCCCGGAAAGGATCGATCTGCCGGACATCGATACCATTAAAGCGATCACGGGGGTAACCCTTCCGCCGGCAGTTGCATACATGCGCTATACGGCGACAATCAAAACCGAAGCGGTGATGCGTCTCGGTTTTTATACGGTTGTTACGTTTTTTAAAAAAATATTGAAAAAACCGATTGAAAAGAAAAATGAAGAAAGCATACTTGCCTTGCAGGCAGGTGTTTTGCGCATAAAACGCGAAACAGAAAAATCGATGGCTTTTTTCTTTAAAGATTATCAGGAAAACATCAAATTCCAATATGCATATAAAATTGTTGAGGCGGTATCAAACAGCCTTTATGAATCACTGATCGACCGTTTTCAGGGGTATGCCACGGATCTTTCAAACACCGTTGACCTGATAAACAACAAGCTGATTGATAAGGAGCAAGCCTCGGCAACACTTCAGGAAATGGCGATGGGTGCCGAAAAAATCGAAGAAAAAATAAACACCGTATGCGAAAATATCAGAAAATTCGCATTGGCCGATATGTAAACAGTTGTCTGTGATGCCTTGATTCATGGCATCCTCGACTTTCGCTCAATTGGGGCAATACCAAATAACCGATGACGACAGGGGAGGTATTAATTATGGGTGATAAACAGACCAGAATCATCGCTGTGGCCAATGAAAAAGGAGGTGTTGGGAAAACCGTAACCGTCATTAACCTTGCAGCGGCTTTGTGCAAGGAAGGGAAAACCGTTCTGGTGGTGGACATGGACCCCCAGTTTAATGCGACACGAGGACTCGGCATCGACGTTGAAGAAGAAATGTTGACCGTGTATGATCTTATCAAAGACAATCGATCGATTAAATCGGCGGATGTCATTGTATCGACACCATGGGAAGGGCTCGATCTTATACCGTCTCATGTGGATCTTGCCGGAGCAGAGATTGAACTCGTAGATGAAGTGGGACGAGAAGACAGATTGAAAAATGCCCTTGAAAGCCTATACGGCGTTTATGATTTTATAATTCTTGATACACCTCCCAGCCTTTCACTGCTGACCGTCAATGTATTGTCCTATGCCAAAGAGGTTATTGTACCGTGTCAGACCCATCCGTATGCTTATTCAGCTCTGGATGAGCTTTTCGATACCATTTTTGCCGTCCGGGAAAACATCAATACGGATCTTAAAGTGACCGGCATTGTTGCCACATTATTCGATTCTCGGACACGGATCAGTCATGGCATCTTGGAGAAACTGAAAAATGATTCAAGATATTCTCATTTGCTTTTCGACACGGTTATAAGGACCAATACAACCATTGCCGAAAGTGCCGGAGTCGGTAAGCCTGTAATTTTTTTTAGACGGAGCAGCTTCGGTTCAGAAGATTATACCCGTCTCGCCCAAGAATTGCTGAAGCCGGATTGAGCCGAGACAGCAAATATTCGGGTCCAGAGGACTTGCTTTTGTTTATCTCCAGAGGGAATTTTCTTTGATGGAAGTTCATAACTTACAAATATCAAACAATTTTCAATGACCGAAATTCGAAATTCCAAACAATGTTTCGTCCTGAAAGGTTTTGGTCATTGAATATTGAAATTTGAGATTTATTTGTAATTTGGTGCTTGGAATTTGTAATTTTAGACACAAAACTCCAATGCAGAGCCATATATCTCCGACCCCCGCAATGCGGGACAGGCTCGGCCCATCGAAAATCCCGCCATGCGGGGAAGAATCAGGTTTTTTTTCGGATCAGTTCCCTCTCAGTTTAACCAAATTATCTCTTGCAAAGCCTATTGATGGATCCATTGCCAATGCCGTTTCATAATATTCTATGGCTTTTTTCGTCTGCCCCATATCCCGATAATTTGAAGCGATATTCGCATAGTCAATGGCGGAACTCGGATCGAGCTGCAAAACTTTATTGAAATATCCTATGGCCTTTTCGTATTCCTTGAGTTTGAAATGGCTGAACCCCATTAAGTTGTAAACATCCGTTCTTTCTGGGTCATACTTTTCAGCCTTTTTCAATGCGTCAATGGCCTCACGGTATTTCCCCATTTCATTTAAGCAGACACCCATGTAGGAATAGATGCTGGGCATGTCCTGTTTTGTGGGGTTGAGCTCCAGGGACCGGTTGAAATATCTGAAAGCCGTTGCAGGGTCATTGAGGGCGAGGTGGCATGAACCGAGATAAAATTTGACGTAATATTTTCCCTTGAGTATATTATCGATCCTTTCAAGTTCTTTAATGGCGTTTTCAGGTGTTTCGTTTTCGGTTATTATTTTGCTCGAGAACATCCCCACACTGGTTCCAAGGGATCGCTCCCTAAAGTGTGCTCCCGGTATTATGGTATAGAAGGCCGGTATTTCAAGGAGGGGATGCATGGTGTTGACGACGATGACTTCCCACCCTTTTTTTGCCAAAGCAGATAGGCAGTTTTCCACTTCCACCTTGATATTTTCGTTTGAAAGTTGGGGTAGGGTTTTAAGGTCTGTTCTGACGCCAGGATTGATGATAAAATCCGCATCCTCAATTTTCGTAAATTTGGGAAGACCGCTGGCCACATAATTGGCGCCGGTATTGAAATCACCGGCCAGTTGAGCCACCTCTGTAAGAGCACGACTTAACGCCTTTTGTGGATCCGGCGTTGTTCCGGCTGTCCACACAATTTCACTTTTTTCCGGAAATGTCGACGGGTCATAGGCCATGGCCCCCACGGTGGGGATCCCCGTGTCCAGGGAAAAATCTGAAAGGTACACTTCGACCCCGGCTCGCCGGTATTTTTGTATCATTTCCACAACCATCGGATCGGTGGCTGAATCTAAGGAAATTGCAGGGACTTTCAGCCGTTTTTGACTGATAATGGAAGAGACGTGCCGTTCCACAACTTCACAGATGCCCTGGGAAAGGGCTTCCTCGACGCAATTGCCGGCAGAGGGACCATTGAATTCGTTGATGGTAAAAAACCAGTTGAAAGGAATAACGACTTCTTGATTTCGGGTTAGATTAAACGCCTTTGTCCATTTCAAGGGCAGGGTTTCAAATATCTGTCGGGCCAGGTCCAAATCTTCTGAATCATCGTGGACAGATTGAGCGATCATCTCAAATGGAATTGCGTTTTCCTTAACATTACCATACTGTTCAACAAAAAAGTTTTTAGAATCTTTGCAGAAACTAAAGAAGCTAAACCGTTCTGCCAACTCCATCACAGCGCTGGCTTCAGCCTGCTGGGGGGTGGCGCCTTTTCCCATCTGTTTTTTCGTTCCAATAATTTTTAC
>JAHECI010000248.1 GCA_024641825.1 Desulfobacterales bacterium
GATTCCACAAAATTAAAGGAAATCGTCGAAGACCGCATCGCCAAACCCCTCAACAGAATCGGAGGGATTGCCAATGTGGAGGTGAAGGGGGGTAAAACCAGGGAAATCATCGTAGAAGTCGATCATGGACGCCTCAAGGCATTGAAAATTCCCATCAGACGGATCACCGATCTCCTAGAAGAAAACAACCTGAACTTCCAAATGGGTCGTATGAACCGGGGAAAATTATCCCTGAGGATCCGGACGGTTGGAGAGTTCAAGGACCTTTCACAAATTGAGGATACCGGGTTGTTTACAACCCGCGATGGATCGATCATTCACATCAAGGACATCGGCCGTGTCACCGACGCTTTCCAGGCAGAAGAAAATATCACCCGCTTTCAGGGCGAATCCAGAGTCATGCTGTATATTCAGAAAGAAAGCGGTGCCAACATTCTGAAAATCTCCGAGCAAATTCAACAGGAACTGGATCGGGTGGGTGAACTCCTATCCAAAGAACTCACCATCGATACCGTTTACAACCAGGCCGTCTTTATCGAAACCTCGGTTCATCGGCTCCGGAATGCAGCGCTTTTCGGAGGCATCCTGGCCATGATGGTCATTTTCTTTTTTTTGAGGGATATCCAGAGTGTCCTCGTCATCGCCGCGGCCATTCCCATATCCATCATCACAACCTTCAGCTTTATGTATTTTTTTGGGGTCACCCTGAATATCATCTCCCTGTCCGGATTTACCCTGGGAATCGGGATGCTTCTCGACAACGCCATTGTCGTCCTGGAAAACATTTATAAAAAACGGCATGAAAATCTCGGAAAAACCGACGCCGCCCGCATCGGCACCGCCGAGGTCAGCAAGGCGATTACCATTTCAACCATTGCCCACATCGCTGTTTTTCTCCCGGTCATTTTCCTCCAAAAAAAAATCAGAATGCTGTATAGCGGACTGTTTTTCACGGTTTCCGTCTCTTTGGCGGCGTCTTTGACGGTGGCCCTCACCGTTGTGCCGTTTCTTGCCGCCAAACTCAACCTGTCGCCAATCCGGGTTAAGACCGTTTCCGTGCATATGGTGCGCCGGTATCGGCAAGTTCTGACGTTCTGCTTCCGAAACCGGGGTAAGGTTATCGCATCGGGGGGCGCCCTTTTTTTGGGGAGCCTGCTACTCATACCCCTGATCGGCTTTGATCCTGTAGCACGTCTGGACAGGGGAGAGTTTGCCATCGTTATGCGAACAGCTCCGGGAACACGGCTTCAGGTGACCGATGCGTTGGCCCGCAAGATTGAAACCGTTCTCAAACAGACACCTTCGGTCAAAGATGTCGCCACCGAAGTGACCCATGATACGGCACGCCTTAGGGTCCGCCTGGTCCCTGAACGGGAACGGGGCCAGACCACCCGCCAAATTGTAGAATCACTGCGCCCTCAAGTGAGTGCCATGCCGGAGGCCCAGGTTCATTTTGATATAGCGAGTCAGGTTTCCGGAGGGAATAAGGTGGAATTGGAAATCAACGGGTTCGATCAACAAACCCTTACCACATTGGCCTCGACGGTTCGGAAACGGCTGTCAGGCATGCCGGATATTACGGACGTTGTCATCCACCAGGGCAATCCCGAGCCGGAAATCCAGATCCATATTCTCCATGACAAGGCTGGAACATATGGCCTCAATGCCACGCAGATTGCAGAAGCAGTCCGATCGAGGATCACGGGTCCTCTGGCCACGGAATACATCGATAATGGGAAAGAGGTCTCTTTACGGGTGCGTCTTCAGGAAAAGGACCTGAAGGATCCGGCCCTCCTCGAGAACATCTTGATTCCCGCACCGCTCCGGGATGGACAACAAGTCATGGTCCCCTTGAGTGAAGTCAGCACCACGACGTTTACCCAGGGGATGGCGGAGATTCACCGAAAGGACCGGCATCGGATGATCCGCCTCAGTGCCCAAGTCAGAGGGAAAAACCTGATTCAAACAGCGGCTCAAATCAAAGAGGAACTCCAGGGGATTCAATTCCCTGACGGGTATAATTATAATTTTGGTGAAGATTATCAGGAAGCGCTGGAAACCCGGAAAGAGATGCTGTTTGCCTTTGCCCTTTCCGTCATCCTGGTTTATATGATTCTGGCGTCTCTATTCGAGTCTTTTATCTACCCCCTGGCTATCATCGTCTCTGTTCCGCTGGCCTTGATCGGTTCACTGGTCGTACTTTTTATTTTCGGCAAATCGATTAATATTCCGGTCTATGTCGGTGCGATCACCCTTGCAGGAATCGCCGTCAACAACGCGGTGGTGCTGGTGGACTATATCAACCTGATAAAGTCCAATGGGGTGACAAAATGGCGGGCCATTATCCGGGCCGGTGAAAACCGTCTGCGTCCGATCCTCATGACATCCGGGACAACCTTGCTGGCATTGCTGCCGATGGCGCTGAATAAGGGTGAGGGGTCCAACCTCTGGTCCCCCCTTGCCTTGACCATCATCGGGGGGCTATTCAGTTCGACAATTCTGACCCTGATCATCCTCCCCGTTCTCGCATCCCTGATCGAAGAAATGAAAGAGAAGGGCATACCGGGCCGTCCGAGGGTCTCAAAAGCAATTTCCACGGGGTTGTCGCGGTTGAAAAAATCTTGACGACATCCTGAATTTTTGTTGTTTTCGGAATAATGGATGGACGTTTCTTTTGTGCCCGAAAAAAGGTTTTTTCGTGACGATCAAGGAAGGCGATAATTTTATCCACAGCAATACGGGTAATTTCGAGGAATGAATTACCCCGTAGCAAGTACTACGGGGTATCTAACCAAAGGAACACTCCCGCTTTAACGCTGCAAGCAGCTGGGAATTAAACCCTAAATCCGACGCAGATATTTGCAAGACAGACCGTTTTCTCTAAAGCGCTACTTTAGCTTTTTCAACGCATCTTTGGCCCGGTTGAAATCGGGGTTTAGCTGAACCGCTCTTTCGTATTCTTTTCGGGCACGTTCCGGGGCTTTCATGCGTTCAAAGATGAGTCCCATTTCATAATGATACGCGGCGTACTTCGGTTCG
Source organism: Desulfobacterales bacterium (assembly GCA_024641825.1). Taxonomy (GTDB): domain Bacteria; phylum Desulfobacterota; class Desulfobacteria; order Desulfobacterales; family UBA11574; genus JAAXQD01. The sequence goes on from JAHECI010000248.1 coordinate 3,040, forward strand.
GTTCTGAAAACCATGCCGAATTCGGCCATGGCCCGCTTCGTATCCCCCCTGACAAGGTAGACTCTTCCCATATCAAAACGGGCATCTGCGAATTCGGGATTAATGGCGATGGCCTGATTTAAATATTTCAGCGCCTCGTCCAGTTTGGTTTTATCGAAAGATAGGATTTTTCCGATCATCCCCAAAGCGCGATAATTTTTGGGATCCAGCTCTAAAACCTTTTTAAATTTTGCAATGGCTCTTTCATTCTCTTTTTTATAAAAATACGTCATGCCGACCCAATAATGGGCTGCCGGGGTTTTCGGAGATATTTTGGCTGCTTTTGTGAACGCATCGAGGGCGTTGTCCAGTTTTTTCTCTCTCAGGTATTCATGGCCTTTTTTAAAGTCTTTTTCCGCACCCTTCTCAAAAGGACTCTCCTCAAGAGCAGTTTCCGCCATGGCTGTATTGGCGTTTCTATCCTTTTCGATTGAAATTTTAATATGATAATTGTCAAAATAAGTTATCCCCGCAAAGGCCACGACGATGCCGATCAGAATGGGAATTAGCTTTGTCTTCTTCATATAATTCATGGGGTGAATCCTTTCAAAAAATAATTGGGGTTAAAGGTTTTATGCTGTCGCTGTAGGTTTCCATCATAGTTTTTGAAATCCCTCCGGCGGTTCCCCTTAACGAATCAGCCGTTATGCCGGGCCGCCGGAAACTTTCATTATGCCCGATACTAATACCAATGGTGTCTATAAAGTCAAGAATAATCACATCCGAGAGGTGTCAGTCGTGATACTATTACCAAAACCTCGCTGCCACGGACGGCATGGAAAATGAACCCTTGAATCTTTCCGATTTTGTTGTTATCTACCTGAAAATTTCTTGAAAGGGCGTACGCGAAAAAGGTGAATACCGTTTTGATAGATATCATCATTGTAAATTATAACAGCACGGATTATCTCCTCAAATGTCTTCAATCTATTTTTGATGATCTCGGCGGCCGTCCGGCAAATATATTTGTACAGGATAATGGCTCGAGAGATGGAATAGATCGCATCCATCGGCATTTCCCACAGGTCATGGTCCATGAAAACAAAAAAAACATCGGGTATTCCAAGGCGATCAATCAAACCCTGAAGGAGAGTTCTTCTCCTTTTATCGTTCTTCTCAACCCCGACACTCGGGTTGAAAAGGGTTTTTTTGATACGGTGCTCGATTATATCAACATCCATCCCGAAATCGGGGTCATCGGTCCAAAAATCCTGGATCCTGATGGATCGGTTCAAGGGTCTGCAAGATCGTTTCCGACGCCCCTCACGTCGATATTCGGACGCAAGTCTCCCATCACAAAACTATTCCCAAACAATCCGATCACCACCTCAAACATATTAACCTTGAAAAGTAACGGCAAAACCCCCATGGCGGTGGATTGGGTATCTGGAGCGTGTATGGTGGTCCGGAGAAAGGCCATCCAGGAATCCGGGCTGTTGGATGAACGATTCTTTATGTATTGGGAAGATGCGGATTGGTGCAGGCAGATTCGGGAAAAAGGGTGGATGGTCATCTATTTCCCCCGTGCCTCGGTATTTCATATTGTTGGTATCAGCAGCAGCACACGGCCGATTCGATCCATATATCATTTTCACAAAAGCTGCTATCTGCTGTATGACAAATATATTCAATGGCCCCTGAGCCTATCGAAACCCGCTGCATTTCTTGGGCTTGCCCTGCGATTCTATGTCGCATCTTTTTTTCATCTGGTGAACCTTCAGATTTCCCGGCACCACAAGTTGCCATCCACCGCAAAAAGAGAAACTGGCAAACAAACTATCCAAAAAATAAAAATACTTAGAATCATCACCCGTTTAAACATCGGCGGACCCGCCATCCATGTAAATCTGTTGACCCAAGGACTCGATAAAAAAAGGTTTGAATCTACGCTGGTGACCGGAAAGATCTCTCCCCAAGAAGGGGATATGACGTATCTTTCCGAAAGTCATTCCAAAAAACCGATTGTCATCTCTGAATTACAGAGAAAAATCGATCTTGGCAAGGATCTAAGAGCCGTTGCCAAGATTTTAAGAATAATCTATCGAGAAAAGCCCGATATCGTGCACACCCATACGGCCAAGGCCGGCTTTTGTGCCAGGATCGCCGGATTTTTATACAACCTTTTTTCTCACCATAAAATCAAAACCATTCATACATTTCATGGCC
>JAHECI010000249.1:0-1628 GCA_024641825.1 Desulfobacterales bacterium
GGCCATTCTTGCCAGCTCTGTTTTGCTGATCATCAGGGATTCTCTAATTTTTCTTAAACTGATTTTGCCCATTGCCGAACCTTTTAAACCGTTTGGCGCTATTGGGTTATTCCTTGACCGATATTTTTTAAATTCTCTTCGGAAAGCAAATGAGAATCTCCCCTGTGATGGCCATGACCGTGTCTGGAGATGGCGAGATTCTCGTTTTATCTCGAGCTCTGCATGTTCGGACGTTATAAAAGCAAAGGGAAAATAACATCCCCCCACACCCGAATAACACAGGTCTGATTTTCTGGTTGGAAGAAAATTTTATGGGTTAATTAACGCACCGAATGTTACCGACAATTTGGCAACAAAAACCCCATATGTAAACAACAAAAATTTATAAGCATAATATAAGGTGAAAACTTATATTATGCCAGGGGCAAAAGGAAGGACCTAAGGTTTGTTTTTGTATTTCTAAGACCCAGTTTGGCTCTAATATTATTCCGGTGAAAATTAATGGCCCCCGTGGAGGAGTTCAACAATTCAGCGATCTCTTTGGTTGTCTTGCCATCCCTAACAAGCCCGGCGACCTGAATTTCACCCGGGGTGAGATCGGAAAATTTCGAATACAGCTGGTGAAGAAACGGGGCAATAATGTCCTCCAGGTTCGATTTAATAATATTTAAATATACCATCTGCCGGTCATTCAATCGACTGTTATTCAGTTTTTCAACATACGGAAACACGAGCTTCTTCACATTTGCAATGACTTTTTCTTCCAATTCTTTTTTATCTTCGTCCCGGTGCTTCAGGAGGACTTTCAAGGCGGCATTGACCTCCTGGAGCTCATGTGTTTTATTCTCCAACTCTTTCCCCCTTTCCAAAAGGGCCAATTCCACCTGTTTGCGCTCGGTGATGTCATGAACGATCGAATATAGAAGTTCTCTGCCATGTACCTTGATGGGGCCGCTGAACACCTCGACATCCCGGATTTCGCCGTTGGCCAGACAATGCCGAAAATAAAATACTCGGCGCTGCTCCGCCTTGGCTTTTCCCATTTCCTGAAACACTTGTTCGTCTGAAAGGGTATTGATATCTGTAATCTTTTTTCCGGCAAGGGCTTCAAAGCTCCAGCCATAGAAGGAGACGGCGGCCGGGTTGGCATCGACGATATCGGCACTCTCCGGATCTATGAGGAGCATCACGGAGTGGTTGTTTTTGAAAAGACTCCGGTACCGTTCTTCACTCTCTCTAAGTGCCATTTCAGCTTTTTTGCGACGGGTGATATCCATCACCATTCCGGATATGGTATCGTTTTCAAGAACCGCACTTAAAAGCACATTTTTCGTTTCACCGGATTTTGTAAGGGCTTCAAATTCGAACCCTTTAAAGCTGCCCGATTCCATGAGGGTTTGTATCAGAACCTCTCTGTCTTCGGCGTTCTTATATCGAACAATGACACTTTCTAACAGCATCTCTTCAGGAGACTCGAACCCAAAAATCTTTGCCAAGGCCTTGTTTGCATAAAAGAGATCGCCGGTGATACTGCTCTGATAAACTCCCACAAGGGAAATATTTAAAAGATTCAAATATCTTTTTTCTGATGCTTCCAACTTCGTCTCAGCCCGGTCACGGGCTTTTAT
>JAHECI010000249.1:1728-5229 GCA_024641825.1 Desulfobacterales bacterium
ATTTCCGTAACACGCTATAAAGTCGAGGGCAGACTGGACGGACCGGTACACGAAACCGTATACCAGAGCCTTAAACAACGTTCGATTCCCAACATCGAAGATGACGGGTCCGAAGCCATCGTCGGCTGGACCTCCTTTGAGACTCCGTACGCGCCCGATTTTGAAGGATATTCTTTTGTTTTCGGTGCCCATATGGTTTTTGCCCTCCGGGTCGACAAAAAGTCCATTCCCCCGAAACTCATTCGGAAACATTATACCCTAGAGGCTGCCAAACGCCTGGCGGTCACCGATAGAAGCTATTTATCCGCCAACGAGAAGAAAGTCATCAAAGAAAATGTCGTCCTCACCCTCAGCCGCCGAATTCCGGCAACCCCGAACGTTTTTGATTTGGTTTGGAATTACCAGGAAGCCTCGGTGTGGTTCTTTTCCAACCTGAAATCGGCCAACGAGGCATTGGAGACGCTTTTTATCAAATCTTTCGGCCTGCACCTGATTCGTCTGTTCCCCTATACCACGGCCGACCTGATCGCCGGACTATCGGACGGTGAACGCGATCTATTGGAAAAGCTGGAACAGAGCCAATCTGAGGGATAACCCATGCTGGATGTCGCCATAGCATATCGCCGCTACCAATTCTTAGGCAACGAATTTCTGACCTGGCTATGGTTCATGATCGAAACCGATCAGAACCTGCTGCGCCAATACGATCCGGATCTTTTATCCCTGAACATCGGCAGCCGCTTGGTGCTTGAAAATACGCGCAACAACGCCAAAGAAACCGTCACCATTAAAGGGGATGAGGCCAACCTGGAAGAAGGACTGGTGGCGCTGAAAAAAGGTGCCGTAGTTACCGAAATGCATCTTTCATATAAATCCGTCGGTCAAGACTGGCGGTTCAGCCTCAAGGGGGAAAGTCTCAACATTTCCAACCTGAAACTACCGGAGACCGGGTCCGTGGAGACGTCGGAAGATCTTGAGGGCGTTGTGATCGAAAAGATCTATCTTCTGGAAAAGGTCATTGGTTTGGTGAACAATCTTTTTTCCCACTTCATTAAACTTCGGGTATCCGATACCTGGCACAGCCAAACGCTTTCCCAGATCCGCAAATGGTCGGTATCATAGAAAAATCACAATGGGTTTGAAATCATTGGCCGCCATTTCCCCATGAAGAACAACCCACCTACAGCGGGTTGTTTTTAGCGCGGATCACACGGAGCGGACCGGTATTGGTGAGGAAAAATTTAACCCAATCAAAACCGAATTTCATCAATTCCACATCCGATTCCCTCAATCTGTCGGCGGTTTCCCGCGGTATATCAAACCGGGACAAAAACGTGGTTTCAAAGATGAATTTTTTAAATTCATCACCGTTAAAACATGCCATAAAAGCCATTTTTAATGCCGGGCTGTCGAGACCTTGGGGACCCCACGGATTTCTTCTGAAAAGGGAGTCTATGTCCACCCACAGATCGTTCATATCATTAAACAATTCTATTTGCTGATCTTCAATCCACGCTTCCACGGTCCATTCATGGGATTCTTTGTGGCCCAGACAGTAAGAATCTTCGGCCACAAAATATAGGATTTTTCGCCCGTTTTCATCATCGGTCCTTGCTACGGCGCGTTCCATTGGATATGCCCGGCATGAAAACGGCCGGTCTTCGTATATGGCGCATCCTTTCGTTGACAGAAAAGGACAGGATCGCTCATCATCATCCGACATTTTCAGCATAAGGTTGGGAAAGTATGGGTTGTCTCGAATGGCTTGAAACGTATGCCGTTCCAAAAATTTATCCGAAGACATGCCAAGCCGGTGTTTCATGCGGATGACATCATACGGATAAAGATACATGTCTGCATCTTTGCAGCATCGGGTAAAACATGCCACACCGGAATGGCAATCAAACTTAAATGAATCGGCCGTGAGGCGTCTGCTTCTGCCGCTTTTTTCTGTGACGGATCTATCTTTCATAATTCAAACAACGTCCCCTTTTCAAATGAATTTTATTTTGTTTGGGCGCATTTGGGAAGCCTGTAGCTGAAAAACAGGCATGCACAGGACATGACCAATGACGCCCAAAAAACCAAAGTAAGACTTTGAGCAACCGCATTTCGCAAAGATTGTTGAACCGTATTGGAAAGAAAAGACTGTATCTCCGGTCTAAAAAGATTTTCGATGTTCTGATGAACATGATTGGAAATAGACAAGGAAATCTTTTCGTGGATACCCGAATCAATCAGTGAATCCAGGGTCTTTGACAGTCGAGCGGTGACGAAACTCCCCGAAACACCGATCCCGATGGTGCCCCCTAAGGTTCTGCTGAATTGATGGGAGGTGGTGGCCACCCCGAGGTCTTCTGCAGAGAGGCTGTTCTGGACAATGAGAAGGGTGGAAATGGAGACAAAACCCATTCCCAGGCCGGCAATGGCCAAAACAATGGAAAATGCCGTCAGAGACGTTGAAATGGAAAATGTAAGCGTCATGCCGCAGCCCGCCAAAAGTAGAACAGAACCCAGCAGCGCAGACGGTTTTTCTTTGAGCCGATGGATCATCTGGCCGCAAACCAATGCCCCCAACGACCATCCCAGGCTTAAAGGAACCATGGCCACCCCCAGTTGAGCCGGAGTTTTTCCCAGGGCACCTTGAATAAATAGCGGGCTGAATGCCGAAAGTGAAAAAATTGAAAAACTGGCAAAAAATGCTGCGCTGTTGCCGATACTAAACCCTTGAACTCGGAAAAACCCGATGGGCAAAATCGGTTCCTTTGCCCGCTGTTCCGCAATGTAAAAGACCCCGGCTGAGCATAGGGTTATAATGAAAAGTGCGAGGATCTGCGGTGAGGTCCATGGGTAGGTGCGGCCGGCCAGCAAAAATGCGGTGAGCAATGCCAGAATGGTTGTCGAAAGTGTAAAAGCCCCCAGATAATCGATGGCGGCGTCTCTTTTTTTCTCCCGGGTTTCTTCCAAATATCTCCAGATTCCGATAAAGGCGATGATTCCAAGGGGTACGTTTATAAAAAAAATCCAGCGCCATGAAAAGTAATTCACAATAAACCCGCCCAAGGTTGGCCCCAAAACACTGGAAAAACCCCAAACGAAACTGATCAGAGACATCATTTTGCCCCGTCTTTCCGGTGGAGAAATATCCGCCAGAACAATATAGGCCAAGGCAAAATTACCGCCGGCCCCCACACCTTGGACAACCCGGGATACGGTAAGCTGGGTCATGTTGTGGGATGCACCGGCACAAACCGAGCTGATTAAAAAGATGACGATGGATATCATATAAAGCTTTTTACTGTTGAAAAGATCACATAGTTTGCCGAAAATGGGAAGGGACACTGCACGGGAAAGAAGATAGACAGAGAAAACCCAGCTATAAAGCTGTATTCCTCCTAGATCCGACACAATTGTCGGCATGGCGGCACCCATGATCAGGGTGTCAAGGGCTCCGAGAAAAAGCGCCAATAGTGCTGAAGCAATAACATACCGTCGGTTTTT
>JAHECI010000250.1 GCA_024641825.1 Desulfobacterales bacterium
ATGTGGAAAGGGTTTTGATCAACACATTGATATAAAACCGGGCATGGCTCATGGGTGCCGCCAGGTTGGCGCGATGGTTTGCCAGAACACCGCTGAGGTTGCTGTTGGTGATTACCCATGGATGGATTTCTGCAGCATGATGGCACGATACGATGGCATGATGAAGCACCTCGGACCCACGGCGGGATTCCACGGTAATCAGAAAATCTTCATGAACAGCCTCCAGAATCGTTCCCATGGCGCTTGCAACGCCCTGGGCATAATAGAAGTAGTTGTCCGCCAGGAAAAAACTGACCGGACTCCCGTCGTCCTCTTCGGCTTTGACCAGATTTTCTTCACAGCTTCCCAGGAGATCTTCGTAAGCCATCAACAACGGAATCAAGTTGTCGGGTCTGGTGTGAAAGTTGCCTTCTCCTTTTTCGAGTTTTTTCTTGTAAGTTTTGAGTTCTTCAAGGCCGGCCTTGTATTTTGATTCCGGAGACGGGAACCAGTATCTGTTTGATTTAACCATGAACCAGTTCATGGCGTTCTCGAGGTTGCTGTCAAATGCCGCAGTACTCCCGGTACGGGAGATCCGTTCGGTCAGGGAGACAACGGTACGCCGGGTGACTTCCAAAACCCCCAGCTGAAAACTGTTCACATTGTCCGTAAAATCGAGGATATCATTGGGACGCCATCCCCAGAACCTTTCATCCAGTTCGTACTCGAGCGGTTTGATGGTTGCCTCCACAAACGCCACCCCTTTGGCCTTGGGCTCCGGTTCCTCAACCGGGTCCGCTCCATGGGTGGGGGCTGCATGTCCGGCGGCTGCCGGTGCCCCGTGTGTGGGGGCTGTATGTTTGGCGGTTGCCGGTGCCCCGTGTGAGGGAGCTGCATGTTTGGCGGCTGACGGTTTCCCATGGGTGGGGGCTGGATGTTCGACGGCTGCCGGTGCCCCGTGAAGGGGCAAAGATGGATGCTCGGCTTTTTCCCCTGTTGCCGTGTGGGCCGGTCCCGGAGCGTGTGCAACGCTTTCAGCAGGCGCTTTTTGAGCCAGGTGGATGACCTGATCTGCTTTGACCACCCCCACAAGTTTTTGGGTTTTATCGATAACCGGAACCACCTTTAGATGGTGTTCGGTCATCCGGTTTTTCACCGCCTCGGTGTCCGTGCCGGTGTTCACCGTCATGATATCGGTGGTCATGAAATTTTCCAAAGCACTGTCGGAGGCAGCGAACATCAATTGTTTCAATGAAACCATCCCCAGCAGGTTCTCTTGCCCGTCCACCACGAACAGATAAAACGGCCGGGTTATATCCGGGTGTTCTTTTTTGAGATATGCAATGGCGTCTCCGGCGGTTAAATCTTTGTCCAGGGCAATAAAGTCAGCCGACATGATGCTCTCGGCCGTTTTTTCGGCTGGCTGGTCGCCGCTTTCAATGGCTTGGTGGGCGGCAATTTTCTTCTGGTTGTGAGCGGCTTCGGGTTGGGCCGTGGTTGCGGGTGTAACATGTTTTACGGGGCCTATGGACTTATGGGCGATCTGGACGTCGGCAGGTTTGTCGAAAAACCCGAGGACGGCGCTGACGACCCATAGGGCCACCACCGCCAGAAGGGTGACAACGATGATCCGCTTGGTGGCAAATCGCTTGAATTCAATATCTTGAACCGGGCCATTCTCACTGTTATTTGAATTTTCCATAATGTCTCCGTTATAGAATTGTTTATTTATCAGCGCCAACCAACGGGTCTGGTCGCGGTAACATTAGAGGTTCTAACGCCAAGTCCCAACAAAAAATGCCTAAAATGCCTAAAATTTAAAATGCCTAAAAATGAGGATTGAGAATGTCTTATAACGCACTGTTTTTCTATTTAATTTAGTTCAATTCGGGCAGGTTGGGTCATTTAACGGTTTTTCCCGTCATCTTAATGGGTTTGACCCATAAAATTCAAGTGAAAAATATTTTGAACCGGTTCAGCGGGTTATTTTTTATCGGTTCCTGAGTTTGCGGATATCACCGACCCGGATGGTTACGTTCTGGGCATCAAAATATTCGATCAAGGGGATCAGGTATTTGCGGGATACACCGGTCATTTCCTTGAACTGGGGGGTGGTCAATTCTTCGTTGGACTTCAGAAAATCGATCAGTCTCTGCTGGAGCGCTTTTACCGCCGCTGCGTGGAAATACAAATCCTCCTTGACCTTAACGATCCGCCCTTCTTCCACCAAGAGCATGAGCACATCCTTGGCCAGGGATGCTTCGATGTCGAAGTCTTTTTTGAGTTCTTTGAAATAGGGGGGTGTCAGCCCGTTTTTTTCATAGACATCAACAATTTTCTTTTTGATATCCGCCTGATCCATGCCCAACGATACGGTATGGGACGCCAGGCAAACCGCATTCTCCTCGCTAACGATCTCGTTGTCTTTGACCATCTGGTTGAGCATCAAATTAAAGACTTTGGTTCCCTGGAAAGCAGAAAATTTGGATTTGAGCTCTTCTTTGGGCATACCGGTTTTAAGGGGATTGGCCGTGTGGTAATCGGCCAGATAATCGGATGTTTCAATTTTAAATTTTTCAAAGCTCTTTTGGTGAATATACGTCTGGAGTTCTCGATCCGCCAGAATAACCGTTCGGTTGGACATGAGATGCTGCATGATTTTCTGAAGCTCTTTTTCATGCAGACTGGTCATTATTTTAAGATCCGAATAGGTCACCCCGCCATAACCGGCTTCATTGATGTGATAGGAGATGATATCTTCGGGTGAATGATCCATCAAACCTTTTATTCCCGCAATGACATCGGGTTTAAACCGCTTGTGTTTTTTGGGTATGGGGTTGAGGATATTCCCGCCGCCGATGGTCCGTACCGGAGAATAGCTCCGAATGACAAACCGGTCGTCTTTAATGACCGCTAACGGGGCATCGATTCGCAACTGGGCGATGGCGGTTTCTCCGGGGGGGAGTTCATCTTTGTCCAGGAGCACCAGGATGCCGAGCACTTCATTGGTTCCGGTATGAAATCTGACCCGGGTGCGGTTTTTAATCGGTTTTTTATTGCTTTTCAGGTAGTCGAAGGAGACGTCGAGCATGTAGCTCGATTTCAAAGCACCCGGGGTCGACAATACATCGCCGCGATTGACGGATGCCTTTTCAAGCCCCTGGAAGTTAATGGCGGTTCGCATGCCGGCTTCGGCAATGTTTACGCTGCTGTTGTGAACCTGAATCCCCCGAACCTTTGAGGTGATTCCCGTGGGATACAGCATGATGGTGTCTCCCACCTGAATTTGGCCGGAAATCAGCGTTCCGGTGATGACGGTGCCGAAACCCTTCATGGTGAACACACGATCCACCGGCAGGCGAAAAATGCTCGACGGCGGGCGCTTGGGTATTGCGGTGCTGAGTTCATCCAACGTCTTGATGAAATCCTCCATGCCGGCACCGTTTGCAGCGGATACCGGAACAATGGGGGCCGTTTCTAAAAATGTCCCCTGGACAAAGTCCCGGATATCTTCGGTGACGAGATCGAGCCATTCTTCGTCCACCAGATCGGTTTTGGTCAGCACCACCAGACCGTACCGGATGCCCAGGAGTGCGCAGATTTCCATGTGTTCCCGGGTCTGGGGCATGACCCCTTCGTCGGCGGCAATTACCATGGCGACGATATCGATGCCGGTGGCCCCGGCCACCATGTTTTTGACAAACTTTTCATGACCCGGGACGTCGACGATGCCGAGATGCTGCCCGCTGGGAAGATCCAGATCCGCGAATCCGAGTTCAATGGTGATGCCGCGACGCTTCTCTTCCTTGAGCCGGTCGGTATTGACTCCGGTAATCGCCTTGATCAGAGAGGTCTTTCCATGGTCGATGTGCCCGGCGGTTCCGAGGATTATCTGCTTCAACGACGATGCACTCCTTTATTGGATTTGTTACAAAAAAATAAATACCAGACAGGATTAACGGGATTTGCAAGATTGTTTATTGGTCCGCCTGAAGGGCGGATTGTATTCTCCCATTATCATCAGGAAAATGGGATAAAAAAACATCTTTAAAATCTTGTTGATCCTGTCAAAAAAGAACGCCCTAAAGACTAATCGGACCTTTTTTTTCTAAAATATTCCATAACATATGCCATGCCCACCAGAAAAACGGCGAGCCCTGCGACATACACGATTTCCACCTTTCCATAAAACATACGGGTCAAAACAACCGCAACAACAGCGCCAATTACCGCTCTAATGATGAAAATGTTAAATTGAGTCACGGAATATCCTTTTAATTTTTTTAGCAATCCAGCTTGAAAAACATATCGCACAAGGGAAAAAGAATCAACACCAAGTTTGGTCTCTTGGTTTTGGCAACTGAATCAAAGTTTTTGTATTGGACAGGATTAACAGGATTGAATGGATCTATTGTTTTCTCGGTTTCCGGACGAAACCGAGAAATAACCACCCCGCTTTCAGCGGGAAAATAGTCAAAGCGGTCGATGGTACTGCTGCCGATCCTGAGAGTCTTGAAAATCCTTTTTGAGGAAAATAATAAAGATAAAATAGCTTGAAATGGCTCAAACGATCTGATAAATAATTAGCGAATCCAAATTAGGATATTCTTGGAACAATAATTGTCGTTTGACTATAGCACCATCAAATTAGTCAGAGAAAAGAGAACTCAACTTTAGGCACTTTAGTTCACTTTAGGCATTTTAGGCATTTCTCACAGTTATTTAAACGCGTTAGAAAACCTGCCAACCGTCGTTCCTGGAAAGATAAAGCGGATTGATATGTTTTCATATGGTGGGTGTAGCTCAGCCGGTAGAGCACCAGGTTGTGGCCCTGGTGGCCGCGGGTTCAAGTCCCGTCACTCACCCCATTTTTTGTCATTTAAGCTGTTGAAAATGTCCAATTTTGTTTAAGTTCAAGGAAGACGAAGATTTTAACCGCAGACATACATTAAGTATTTCGAGGATTAAAATCTGAGTCTGACGCAGAAATTGGGCAAAAGGGGATGTTTTACACGGCTGAAATTTGCGCCCGTAGCTCAGCTGGATAGAGCGCCGGACTTCGAATCCGTAGGCCGCAGGTTCGAATCCTGCCGGGCGTACCAATGAAATCAAGGGGTTAGCGAGTAATCGCCAAACCTATTTTTGTTTGCTGACCATTTTTGTCCCCACCCTGTCCCCACATTGTTCATGTTTTTAAATGATTTTATGTGAAAATTTCTTGTCCTGCAG
>JAHECI010000251.1 GCA_024641825.1 Desulfobacterales bacterium
GCTCCACCACCACGATCAATCTGTCCACTGCAGAGGCGGTCGCTCTCCCCAGATGTTCGATGCCGGCTTCCATGTCCATGACCACCACTTCGTCCCTTGCCAGAACGATATGGGTCATCAATGCCCTTAAAAGGGTGCTTTCCGGGCATATGCATCCGGACCCACCCTTTTGAACACCGCCCAGTCGCATGAGCTTGATGTTTTCCATTCTCGCCGAAAGGGCATCCGGAAGATCGTCCACCTTGGGGTTGAGTTTAAAAAAACCGCCGATGCTGCCGGGTTTTGCTTCGGTTCTCTCAAAAATGAGCTCTTTCATCTCGGCAATGGGGGTTATTTTGTCGGCATCCGGGATACCGAGTGCCGCCGCGAGGTTGGCATCCGGATCCGCATCGATGGCCAACACATGTTTCCCCTGTGCATTCAATGTCCGTATCAAAAGGGCGGAAAATGTTGTTTTACCCACCCCGCCTTTACCGCTGACTGCCAGTTTCATATCTTTATCCTTTCTCTTTGCAGGCGATCGATCCGCGTTCCATATAATCAATTAAATTTAATTACAATATAACACACGATACTCTTCAAGCAAGGGAATATATTTCTTAGCAGACATCTAAACCCTTGACGTCCAAGGATTTTAAATATAGATACATTCAAATTTCGCAATCAATACCCTTTGAAACGCTCAATTTCGGTTTCATCTTTTCTGAGGTGATGAATGTTAAAATTCAATTTCAAAGCGTCTTCTCACCCATATCTTTTGTTGGCCGCAGCACTCTTTTTGCTGACCGGTTCAATCTCGTTGGCCAAAGACCCGGACAAGGGAAGTGAACCGCCGCCGACACCGGTCCAGATCGCCGTCGTAGAAATAAAGGCGGTTTCCAATCAGGTATCCCTGGTTGGGACGACCGAGGCCTTTGAAGAGAGCACCGTTGCGTCTGAAGTCTCCGGAGTGGTTAAATATTTCCCGGTAAAAGAGGGAGATTTCGTCAAAAAAGGAGATGTGCTTGTCAATTTAAAAGAGACCGAAGTGAGACTTCGTCTGAAAAGCGCCATTGCTGCCAGGGAAAAAATCCTGGCAAACCTTCAGAATGCTGAAAAAGAGCTTAAACGGGTCAGCCGGCTCAAAGAGACGAACAGTATTGCCGAAAAGCAATATGATGCCGCATTTTATACCTACAGTGCCCTTTCCCAGGATTTAATGCAGCGCAAGACCGAAATAGAACTCCTGGAATACGAGATCAAACAACAAAAGGTGTTGGCGCCCTTTTCGGGTTTTGTCGCAAAAGAACACACTCAGGTGGGGGAATGGATAAACAAAGGGGGTCCGGTGGTGACCCTTCTGGGTCTCGATAAAATTCGAATCACCGTAGACGTGCCGGAACGCTATTCGGTGTTGCTTCGCCCCCAAAGTGATGTAAAGGTGTCCATACAAAGTGTATCCAAAGATCTGTTTTCAGGTAAGATATATTCCGTGCTCGCCCAGGGGGATCCCAACTCCAGGACCTTCCCGGTAAGAATACACCTTGCAAATCCGGACCACTTGATTAAAAGCGGCATGGCGGCCATCGTTACATTCAATCTGACCGACAAAAAAGACGCCCTACTGGTGCCAAAGGACGCCATCGTAACCGCAGGAGACACCCGGATGGTTTTCCGGGTGGCCGACGAAAAAGCAATGCCCCTGAATGTAAAAATACTCGGCTATTATGACGGCGGTGTCGCCGTTGAAGGGAGCCTGCAACCCGGCGACCAAGTGGTCATCCGTGGAAACGAGCGCCTCAGACCCGGACAACCGGTAACCGTACAAAAATGATGAAAAATACAGGGTTCAGGAAAAGGTTAAGTTAATGGTTATTCGTTAATCGTTAATTGGGACAACCCAGAACCCGTAACCCGTAACCGATAATTTTTTTCGCCATTTGCCCTGGGCCTTTTACCTTTTACCTTTAACCTTTTACTTTTCACTTGTTGTTCCTGAACCCTGAACCCGGAACCCTGAACCTTATAATCATCTATGAAACTCGTCGATACCGCCATAAAAAAACCGGTGACCGTTACAGTCGGCGTCCTCCTGCTGGTTCTCTTCGGCTTCATATCCCTTTTCAGGATTCCCATTCAGCTGACGCCCAATGTCGATCTTCCGGAGATTTCCATCAATACCACCTGGCGCGGCGCAAGTCCCGTTGAAGTGGAACGCGAAATCGTCGATGCCCAGGAAGAAGAACTCAAAAACCTCGAAGGTCTGGTAGAGCTCAAAAGTGAAAGCCAGGACAGCAGCGCCTATATCGATCTGATGTTCGAAATCGGCACGGATACCGATGAAGCCCTGCTCAGGGTCTCCAACAGTCTCGAACGGGTCAAAAAATATCCGGACGATGTGGAAAAGCCCATCATAAAGTCCGGAGGAAGACGGGAAAAGGCCATCGCCTGGATGGTATTGCAGGCCCTGGACGGATATGAGGGGGTTTTACAGGAGGAATACGATTTTGTCGATGACTATGTGAAGCCCCGCATCGAGCGGATTTCGGGGATATCGTCTTCCAACATCTACGGTGGTCGGGAGCGGGAGATTCAGGTGATTGTGGATACCGACGCCCTTTCGGCCCGGAAAGTGACCATTCCCGAACTCGTTCGAGCCCTCGATATCGAGAACAAAAACATCAGCGCCGGTGACTTTGACGAGGGCAAGCGTCGCTATATCGCCCGAACCGTCGGCGAATATAAGAGTCCCGAGGACATCTCCGATGTTATCATCAAAAGAGTCAACGGCATCCCTGTTACCGTCAGCGACATCGCCGTCGTCGAATTCGGTTTTAAAGATTCGGAATATGTCGTCCGGCATACCGGTACCCCCACCATCGTGTTTAACGCTGTTCGGGAGCCCGGTTCCAATGTCCTGGTGGTGGTAAAGAAACTCCAGGAAGCCATCATTGAATTGAACGACGGGCTGTTAAAAGAAAAGAAGTTAAAGATTGCGAAAGTCTATGATGAAACCAGCTACATTTACAGTGCCATAAATCTGGTCAGAGAGAATATTTTCGTGGGGGGATCTCTGGCGATTTTGGTGCTCTTAATATTTTTACGGAATTTTGCCAGCACGGTCATCGTGGCCGTCGCCATCCCCATCAGCGCCATCGGAACGTTCCTTGTCATGACCCTAATGGGGCGGAATATCAACGTCGTGAGCCTCGCCGGCCTTTCCTTTGCCATCGGCATGATCGTGGATAATTCCATTGTGGTTTTTGAAAATATCTTCCGCCACCGTGAGATGGGCAAAACCCGCGTCCAGGCCGCCTATGACGGTACCGTTGAAGTCTGGGGAGCGGTTCTGGCCAGCACATTGACCACGGTGGCGGTGTTTCTTCCCATAGTTTTCGTTCAGGAGGAGGCCGGCCAGCTTTTCCGTGACATTGCCATCGCCATCAGCAGTGCCGTAACATTGAGTCTCATCGTCTCCATTACGGTGATTCCGACCTTGTCTTCCAAAATTCTGGGAAAGGTTCAAAAAGATAAAAATACGGCGTTCAAAGCAAAGGGAAAGGTTGCGCGAATCTGGAAGCCTTTCAATTTCATTCTGGGGGGACTCTCCGCTGTGGCCGGCGGCTTCATCGACTACACCACCCGGTTTATTTACTGGATGTGCGGATTGTTTACGGCACGTATCGGGCTTGCCGTTATCATGCCCCTTCTGGCCATCGGTCTGGCATATTTTTTGATGCCGAAAACAGAATATCTCCCTGAAGGCAACCGGGAGATATTGTTCGGAATTCTGTTGCCGCCCCCGGGTTACAATCTGGCTGAGCTCGAACATATCGGGGAGACCGTGGAAAAAGACATTCTCCCGCTGATAGAACATGATCAGAAAAGTGAACTGGCCGAAAAGCTGAATCTTCCGCCGGCCAGTAATTTTTTCTATGTTGCACGGGGGCAATCGGTGTTCATGGGGATTGTTTCAAAAATCCAGGAAAGGACCCGGGAACTTTTACCCTATGTTTACGGTGTATTGAGAAAAATTCCCGGCATGATTGCCATTGTTCAGCAGCCCAGTCTCTTTTCACGCAATATCGGCGAGGGTCGATCCATCGAGATAGAGATCAAAGGACCCGATCTCGCAGAACTCATCAATATGGGCAGACAGATATACGGATTATCGGCCCAGGCCCTTCCCGGCGCACAAATCCGACCCATACCCGGCCTGGATCTGGGCAATCCGGAGATGCGCATCATCCCCAATCGCGAGCGCCTGACCCGCCTGGGCATGACCACGGCGGATCTCGGCTTGATCGTGGACACCATGGTGGATGAGGCCAAAGCCAGCACCTACCGGCTGCACGGAGATGAAATCGATCTTGTGGTAAAAAGTCGGGAAGGACGGCTCGAACGCACCCAGGATCTCCCCCTGTTTCCGGTGGTGGCGCCATCCGGAGAAAAAGTGACCTTAAACTCTCTGGCTGAAGTAAAGCTCGAAGAAGGCCCCATCCAGATCAATCATATCGATTCCCAGCGGGCCATTACCATCCAGGTGATTCCACCCAGGGAGGTGCCCCTTGAAACCGCCATGGCCATCGTAGAAGAAAAGGTGGTGGGTCCCATCAAAGCCGGAGGAACGCTTTCAAGCCTTTACAGTATCAACCTCGGCGGCACGGCCGACGACTTGACCCGAACCCGGGCGGCGCTGATGTGGAACTTTATTCTGGCCATCGTCATCAGCTATTTACTCATGTCTGCGTTGTTCGAAAATTTCTTCTATCCCTTCCTTATTATGTTCAGTGTTCCCCTGGCCGCCGCCGGCGGCTTTGTGGGCCTGGCACTGGTAAATCTATTTGTTGCCTATCAGGCGCTGGACATTATTACCATGCTCGGATTCGTCATCCTGGTGGGTATCGTGGTAAACAACGCCATTCTGATTGTCCACCAAAGTTTGAACAATATCCGGAACCAAAACATGTCGCCCCGGGATGCCATCACCGAATCGGTCCGGACCCGTATCCGACCGATTTACATGAGCAGTATCACCACCGTCTCCGCCATGCTTCCGTTGATCCTGGCGCCGGGAGCAGGCTCCGAGTTCTACCGCGGGCTTGGAAGTGTTGTGGTGGGCGGCCTGCTCATTTCAACCGTGTTTACCATATTTCTGATTCCGGCCCTCCTGAGCCTGACCTTCGACGCAGCCAATGCGTTGAAAAAACGTTTTTCAAA
>JAHECI010000252.1 GCA_024641825.1 Desulfobacterales bacterium
AGGCGGATGTGACCCGCATGCAACAGGTCGAAGCAGCCGTTGGTCAATACCACCTGCTGTCCCTTTTTCTTGAGTTCTTCCATGAGGGCCGGAAGCTCGGATAAAAGTTTGTACTTGGCCGGTCGGCCGGAGTCATCCGATTTTAAGGCCGAAGTCAGCTCCTGTCTGGAAACCGTTGCAGTGCCGACCTTGCCCACGACGATTCCGGCAGCGGTGTTGGCCAGGGCGACGGCGGTGTGGATGGACGCCCCTGATGCAATGGCAAGTCCAAGAACCGCAAGGACCGTATCGCCGGCACCGGACACATCGTAAACCTGCCGCGCCTCGGCCCTGACCCGGAAAGGCTCCCTGTGTTTATCGAACAGAACCATTCCCTCCTTGCCGCAGGTGATTAAAAGCTTGTCCAGGCCCACGGTCTCAAAAATTTTGTCCGCCGATTTTTCCAGGGTGGACGCATCGACAATTTCCACCCCCGAAGCCAGGGCGGCTTCTTTTTTGTTGGGGGTGAGGAGGGATGCGCCGGAATATTTCGAAAAATCGAGTCCTTTGGGATCGACAATACTCATTTTTTGGTGCTTTTGAGCCGATGCTATCAGTCTCGAGAGCAGTTTTTGGGTGATGAGCCCCTTTCCGTAGTCGGAAATCAACACCACATCCACGTGGGGGATTTTATCTTCGATGAATCGTGAAATCTTTTCCAGGGTCGCGTCGGATATACCGGTATTGGTTTCCCTGTCGATTCTCAGGACATGTTGATGGGATGCGATGATCCGGGTCTTCTGGGTGGTGAGCCTGTCGGGTTCTTCAACAATACCTTCGGTGTCCACACCGAGTTCATTGAATTTGTCCCGCAAGAGCTGTCCGTTTCTACCGGTACCGATCACCCCGGCCACGGATACGTTTGCCCCCAGGGCAACCGCATTGTTGACGACATTGCCGGCACCCCCCAGTGCATACCCCTCGTTTTTGATCGATACCACCTGGACCGGGGCTTCGGGAGATATACGGTCCACATCGCCCCAGAGGTATTCATCGAGCATTAAATCTCCCACAACAAGGAGACGGCATCGGTCAAATTTTGAAATGTCAATCGGCATCGGCGTTTTTTGAGATAATATCCATTAAAAATTTAGGCGGTCGCACAAGACGGCTGTCTTGATCCACACAGGCATGTTTTGTATATCCGCTGGCCAGCAGGTTTTTGCCGTCTTCGGTGAATATCCGGTAGTCGAACTTCATTCCCGCTTTGATACGACGATCGAGGCACGTTTCGATGAGCAGGATGTCGTCGTACGTGGAAGGGGCGTTAAACTTGCAGTGGACCTCGGACAACGGGAGGAAAAACCCCCTCGACTCGATGGAACTGTACGGAATCCCCAAATGCCTGAACATCTCCGATCGGCCGATTTCGAACCAGCGGAAATAGTTGGCATGATAGACATACCCCATTTTGTCGGTGTCGCCGTATGTTACCCGGCATGTGGTTTTATGTTTGAGCATATTTTGCTTTTAAAGTAATTAAACGTCTCGGAAATTCTGCAACTTATTGAAAAAATGGAACAATTTTTGAGGCTTGAACGCTTGCCTCAAAATTGGAATAATGGAATAGTGGAATACTGGAAGATTGGTTTTTAAAAGGGTATTAGCCATTTTAATTTTATCGTCAACACAAATTTTACCATTAACCCAATATTGCATTATCCCAGAACCCATTATTCCATTATTTCACCATTCCAATTGGGCCTGCCCGCTCGTGCCTTGCAATGGCAGGCGGGGTGAAGCCCCTAAGTTCGTTTTTTAGACCTGTCCTGTTCTTTACTTTGAACTGTTGGACAGTATATTTTCGATAATATCTTTAAGGGATTCGTAGTTGAACGACACCGGAAACTCCGGATACTCGCTCTTCACGTTATCCGGCGGGCTGAAAAGGATGCCATTGTCGGCTTCCTTTAACATGGTAATGTCGTTGTAAGAATCACCCACAGCCGTGGTTTTGTAGTTCAGTTTTTTTAAGGAAATCACCGCTTCCCGCTTGCTGTCTTTCTGGCGCAGAACATATCCTGAAATAAAGCCGTCAGGCTCTATGGATAAGGTGTGGCAGAAGAGTGTCGGCCACCCGAGTTTTTTCATCAAAGGCCCTGCAAACTGATCGAAGGTATCGGAAACAACGATAATCTGGGTGCGTGACCGGACCCAGTCCAGAAATTCCACAGCCCCTTCAAGGGGGTCCATGGTGGCAATAACCGCCGTAATATCGTCTATTTTAAGCCCGTTCTCTTCAAGAATGGCAAGCCGTCTTTTCATCAATACATCATAATCGGATATGTCGCGTGTGGTCAGGCGAAGTTCTTTAATCCCTGTTTTTTCAGCCACATTAATCCATATTTCCGGAACAAAAACACCTTCCAAGTCGGAACAAACAATATGCATAATACCTCTCTGTCCAAGTTCGACGGTTTCGTAAAAAGGTTTTTGTGAGCGACATCGAGCAAAATCAGACTTTTTACGAGTTCATCAAGTTTAATTCGTTAAAAAAACACCCCGGTGACTGGGGGGTGAATACATTAATCCTTCTGATTTTCATCCTCGATTCGTATGAGGACCGGCCGGTCACTCACAACGTCAAGATTCAAAATCTCGGTCAACGCCTTTTGCACATTCGCTTCCCCGGCCAAATGGGTGAGCATGACAATGGGGACCGCACCGTTGGTTTTTCTCCCTTTTTGCTGTACGGACTTGATGCTGATTTCGTTGTCGCCCAGTATTCCGGATATCTTTGACAGAACACCGGGGCGGTCAAGGGCCGAAAACCGAAAATAATAATGGATGAATATCTCATCGATCCGCCGAACCGGAATTTTACGGATTCGGTCCATCTGATATGAAAGCACCGGGATTCTGTTTTTGGCGTTCGAGAGAAGATTGCGTGCGATGTCAACGATGTCCCCCACCACCGCGCTGGCCGTGGGCATCATGCCGGCGCCGTACCCGTAAAGCATCATGTCGCCAACCGCATCGCCGGTAATTGTAACGGCATTGAGCACGCCGTTGACCCCGGAAAGGGGATTGGTAAAAGGGATCATGGTGGGATGCACCCTTGCTTCCACGGCATTCCCCATGTCCTTGGTAATGGCAAGGAGTTTGATGCGGTAGCCGAATTCCCGGGCAAACTCGATGTCCATGGGGGTGATTTTGGAGATCCCTTCAATATAGATGTCCTTAAAGTTGATTTCCATGCCATAGGCCAGGGATGTCAAAATGGCCAGCTTGTGTGCCGTGTCGATGCCTTCGATGTCCAGGGTCGGATCCGCCTCGGCAAACCCGTTTTTTTGGGCTTCAGCGAGCACATCTTCAAAGCTGCTGCCGTCTTCGGCACTCCGTGACAAAATGTAATTGCAGGTTCCGTTGAGGATCCCGGCCATGGATCGTATATGGTTGCCCACCAGAGACTCCCGCAGGGACTTGATGATGGGCATGCATCCGCCGACACTGGCTTCAAAGGCGAGGTCTACATTGTTTTCCATGGCCGTCCTGAACAGGGTGTTGCCATGGCCGGCGAGTAGGGCCTTGTTTGCGGTCACCACAGGTTTTCCGTTGTCGAAAGCCCGTAAAATAAGATCTTTGGCAATTCCTTCCCCGCCGATCATTTCGACGACAATGTCGATGTCAGGATCATCGACCACTTTATAGGCGTCGGAGATAAATACGCCGTCGTCAAAGGAAATGCCGCGTTCGGTTTCAAGGTCGATATCGGCGACGTATTTCAGGTTCAAAACAGCGCCGACCCGGGATAACAAAAGATCTTTGTTTTCTATGAGAATCTTGGCAACCCCGGTGCCGATGGTGCCGCAGCCGAGGAGGCCCACATTTATTTTATTCATCGAAGATGACTCCACAGAATTGTATAATTTAACCCTTCGGTAATTTTTCTATAAGGCTTCCGAATTTGCCCGGTGGATGGAATACTGAAACAAAGGAATTTTGTCAATTTTAAACCCACACCTGGTGCGAAACAAATTCCGTAGATTATCAATATTCAATGGTCAACATTCGCGGGTCCGGGTCTGTTACATGATCTTCCGGATACCCCGTATGGCCTGGTTGATGCGCATATTGTTCTCTATGAGGGCAAACCGCACGAAATCGTCACCATATTCGCCAAATCCAAGGCCCGGTGAAACCGCCACCTGGGCCTCGTTAATGAGCATTTTAGAGAACTCCACAGATCCCATGTGGAGGAATTGATCCGGGATTTTTGCCCACACGAACATGGTGGCCTTGGGACTTTCAATTTCCCAGCCCACGCGGTTCAGGCCGGTTATGAGGGCGTCTCTTCGCTCTTTATAGGTGTCGCATATCTCTTTGACGCACTCCTGGGGGCCGTTCAAGGCGACGATGGCTGCAATCTGAATCGGTTGAAAAATGCCGTAATCCAGGTAACTTTTTATCCGACGGAGGGCGCCCACAACTTCAGGATTTCCCACACAGAAGCCCACCCGCCATCCGGGCATGCTGTAACTCTTGGAGAGGGAAAAAAATTCGACCCCCACATCTTTGGCGCCTTTGACCTGGAGAAAACTGGGGGGTTCATAGCCGTCGAATGCCAGATCCGCATAGGCGAAGTCATGGACGATCAGAATGTCGTGCTCTTTGGCGTAATCGACGATTTTTTCAAAAAACTCGATGTCCACGACCTCCGTAGTGGGGTTGTGGGGATAGCTGATAATGAGCACTTTGGGTCTCGGCCAGGTCTGCCGGGTGGCGTTCATGAGGTTGTCAAAAAAATCGTTTCCCGGCCCCACGGGTATCCCCCTCACGTCGCCGCCGGAAATAATGGCGGAGTAGGGGTGGATGGGGTAGGTGGGGTTGGGGGTGAACACCACGTCTCCCGGCCGGATCGTCACGAGGATAAGATGGGATATCCCTTCTTTGGCGCCGATGGTGGCGATGGCCTCGGTATCCGGATCGATATCGACGTCGTACCGGCGTTTATACCAGCTTGAAATGGCCATCCTCAGTTTGGTAATGCCCATGGATGCGGAATATCGATGATTTTGGGGTTTTTGGGCGGCCTCGGTGAGTTTGTCCACGATGTGCTGTGGGGTTCCGAGGTCGGGGTTTCCCATCCCGAGATCGATGATGTCCTTTCCGGCGTGTCTGGCATCCATTTTAATCTGGTTGAC
>JAHECI010000020.1:0-17212 GCA_024641825.1 Desulfobacterales bacterium
CTCCTTGCATTCAACTGGTTCATCTATATCTGGGCCGTGAACAATGAACACATTCTTCAGGCAAGTCTCGGATACTTTATCACGCCGCTGGTAAATGTCCTGTTGGGGATGATTTTTCTCAGGGAACGGCTGCGGCCGCTGCAGACCGTGTCGCTGGTATTGGCTGGAATCGGCGTTATTTATTTGGCAGTTTATTACGGAAAGTTTCCGTGGATAGCGTTATCACTCGCCTTTGCCTTTGGATTTTATGGCTTGATCAGAAAAGTGGCCTCGGTAAGCTCTTTTGTGGGCCTTTCCCTGGAAATATTTTTCCTTTCAGGGCCCGCCCTGGCATATCTAATATTTCTGGACAGTAAAGGTGCCGGAGCATTATTTCACATCAGTATCAAGATGGATTTTTTCCTTATGGGATCGGCTTTTCTCACAGCCTTTCCGCTTCTTCTTTTTACCTTGGGCACAAGACGGCTGAACCTTTCGACGGTTGGCTTCCTGCAGTATATTGCACCCAGCTGTATGTTCCTTTTGGGTGTCTTTTTGTACAACGAACCGATTTCAAGGGCCCAAACAATGACCTTTGTTCTGATATGGACAGCCCTCTGCCTTTACTCCACAGACTCTGTCAGATATTACCGGCACGTCAAAAATCCGGCGAACGCGAGTTTCTCACAAGACGGATAGGTTCAGACAGCTTTTAAATGGCGCATCGTTCAAATATCTTGTTGTCTTTACTTCTTTTTTGATCGGCGAAAGGAACGTCGGACGATCCTATTTGATCGCCTTCCCCAGGGCTTCACGGAGTTCGGCTGAACCCGGGTTACTCACAGAATTTTCAACAAGGATCTCCACAGGCGTCACCGCCTTTCCGTAGTAGGCCTGATTCCATTTGGCCCGGGTGGCGATCACGGCGCCCTCCAGTGAAACTCCGGCATAGGCGCCTTTGGATCGCGTATAGGAAATAATGTCGGTCATGACATTCGATTTGGCCCCGCCACCCACCGGCCCGGCAGCGATAGAGGCATCCCCCCCGAGCTTGAAAGAGGATGTGAGCAGCTTATCCACTGCCTTTTGGGTCCTCACCATCATAACCACTTCCGCGGCCTCGCCTCCGATCTGCAGTCCAAGGGTCACGGAACCCATGGTGTAAAAGGCGGGTTGGCTCCATAGGCCTGTTTTCACGTCCTTGACAACAAGTACGCCGCTACCGCCGGACCCGCCCACAATATACCCGCCTTTGAGCAAATTCGGGACGATCAACAGTGCTTTGGCTTCGTGGAGATTTTTTCGAAACCACTCTCCGAAATTCTGGTCATCGACCATAAAGTTTTCAAAAGTAACCCGCGCCTTGTCCACAAGACCCTGTTGTTCAACAGGTTCCGTGGCTGTTGCGGGATTGGCAAAGACAACCATTCCAATTGCCATGATGCCAAGACACAAAAGCAACGGGCGTTTTATGATCTTTTTATCCATCTTTTCTTTCTCCTTTTTCGCCAAATAGCCGATTTTTTGAATACATAAAAAATTATTGAGTGTCCCTTCACAATTGTTAAATGGGCACGGTGCGTTTCCAATTCATGAACGCGCAATTTTTGTCCGGATCAAGGTCGCGCCGGTTAAATATGCTATAGGACAATGTATCTTGTATGTCAAATAAAAAACCATACAACATATAGTCATTAATACCGGTGTTATTGTGACCCCAAATGCGAAATCTGCCGAAGCGGCCTTTTATGTCCAAACCTTCTGAAATACCGCGAAGTTTCTAAAATTCGTTTATTGACAACACACCTGACTTTCGGTATCTCATTTTTATCGCCCCTATCCGGGGTATTATCGTTACTGCATATTAGACGATCCCATTATTTTCTCTCACCCTGCTTGGATGGCGGGTCGACAGCTCTATAAATTCAGGAGGATATATGAAACATAAGCCTTTCCGGATGCCCCGGAAACACGGGATAACACGACGGGATTTTTTGTGGCTCTCGTCCGTAGCCGCAGCGGGCTTAATGGTCGGGTGTGCCACCAATCCGGTCACGGGAAAATCTCAGTTTATGCTGGTATCCGAAGACGACGAGATAAAACTCGATAAGCAGAACTCTTTAATTCAGTTCTCGACAGATTACGGCCCGGTTCAAGACAAAAATCTTAATGATTATATTGACCGGACCGGGAAAAACTTGGCAAAACAGACCCATCGTCCCCACTTGCCGTACTCTTTCCGAGGGGTAAATGCAGCCTATGTAAATGCCTATGCATTTCCGGGCGGCAGCATTGCCGCCACCCGGGGGATTCTATTGGCCCTGGACAACGAAGCTGAATTGGCTGCCCTGTTGGGGCACGAATTGGGCCACGTAAACGCACGACATACCGCCCAACAAATGTCAAAAGCCCTACTGACCCAGACGGTTGTCGGCAGCGTCTCCGTATTGGCAGGGACCCAGGGGGCCTTGTATGGCCAGCTGGCATCCCAGATAGGTGCAATTGGCGCCGGTGCGCTGCTGGCTTCCTACAGCCGAGACAACGAGCGTGAAGCCGATGGATTGGGGATGGAATATATGGTTCGAAGCAATTATAGCCCACAGGGCATGATCGGTTTGATGGAGATGCTCCAAAGCCTTTCAAAGCACAAGCCCGGCGCCATCGAATTAATGTTTGCCACCCATCCAATGGGTGAGGAACGTTATAAAACCGTGGTTGAAACCGTTAATTCAAAATATAAGCCGGCCTTAAACCGCCCCTTATACCGGGAACGTTATATGGACAACACCGCCCGGCTGCGCACCCAAAAAGAGGCCATCGAAGAGATGCAAAATGGCGAGAAAGAAATGGGAAAGGGCAACTACAGCCAAGCCGACGACCATTTCAGAAGCGCTTTAAAACACGCCCCCGACGATTACGCAGCACTGGCCTATATGTCCACCAGCCAGTTGATCCAAAAAAAATACGCGGTGGGACGCCAATACGCAGAAATGGCCCAAAAAGTCTATCCACAAGAAGCCCAGGCCTATCATTTCAGCGGTTTCGCGAAAATTCATTTAAAAGATTTCGAAGGCGCCTATGAAGATTTTAACATCTATGAAGGATTGTTACCCGGCAACCCCAATACCATCTTTTTTAAAGGTTATTCTCAGGAAAAAATGCAGCATATTCCAGAAGCCGCCAAAGAATACCGTCGCTATTTACAATTTGTGCAACAGGGGGAATACGCCACTTATGCCTATCGACGTATGAATGAGTGGGGCTTCGCACGATAAGGATCTTCGAAATAGCTTCTACCTAAATTAAGCGATTGTCGAGTTTGCCGGACATGCAAGGCATGAGACATGCAGCCGTAGTCCGCTACTGCAACTGTCTCATAACGCAGCAGATTCGGTTAAATCGGCAATCGCTCAGTTTAGGTTCTAATCAGTCCATAATAATAAGAACAAGCCCGAGGATTGCCCCCAGTAACAATGCAAAAGTCAACACCCCCATGAGTGCCGACGGAATCCCTCTAAACCCTTCTTTTTCCAGCTTCTTGATGACGATGTGATAAGTTCTGTAACCCATTACAAAGACGATGCAGCCGGCGCCCACAAAGAGAATTCCAATGACATGCAACAGCCATCGAGGTTCGACGGACGGCAAGAGTTTCATCAGTGCCAACCCCACCGCTGTTGCGGATAAACCGGTTCGGAGCCAGGACGCAAATGTGCGTTCTTTGGCCAAACGTGTTCGCTCATGGGCCCAATTGGTCTGTTCCTTTACGAACGATTGTGAGTCGGTCTTTTTCTCCACGTTGTAAACTCTCGTGAATTTTGGGTGGATTGGATGTATTTAAATATAGCAAAAAACCTATCGCATGTAAATATTATCGTGTTGAGCCGATAGGTTGCAGGAAATTTGGAACGAATATTCGTCAATGAAGCTCCCGCGGAAAGCGGCGGGGCATTGAAACCAAAATCAACGCCCAAGACCCTGTGAGGGAGCGTCTGTCAAGAAAAAACGGGCTATGTAAATACCACACAGCCCGTCGGTAATGCTTGGCTGAGGGACCAGGATTCGAACCTGGATTAACGGGGCCAGAACCCGTCGTCCTGCCGTTAGACGATCCCTCAATTCACAAAATTTTTTGATACAAAAAAACCGACGATGAGTCAAGATAAAACTGTCAATTCTTTTTTGTTATGAAAAACCCTTGACAATCAATCTTGTTTAAATTACTAGAACCGCAAACCCAAGCCAAGTCATTGGCTTAGGAGTAAATTGAAGTTAATTCAATTATTTATGGGTCGATTTTACTCATAACCGTGTCGGATCGATGTGGAGTTAAGTCAATTTGTGTAATTGACGGATTCACCGGGAACCTGCAACTCAGCGTCAAATCTGCCGTCCTCATTACGGTGATTTTATATTTCCCGAATCATGTAACCCCTGGCCAAATTACCGATAGCGGCCACGTGACAATCTGAAATCGGACAGAAAAAAAGGATGATATTGATGACAGAATCTGTGAACGATAAAGGACCTGTACCCAAAGGATTGGATCCCGAACTAAGACAGATGGTCATAGATACGGTGAGACAACTTAAAACCCGTCTCTTTACCCGGGAAAAAATTCTGGAATATGACAAAAACGAATTTTTCCCGGAAGAGACCATCCGCGAGATGCTGGGACCGGACATCGGGCTTCAGCTTCTATTTATCCCCGAAGTCTATGGCGGTATGGGCGGCGGTGCCCGGGACTGCTGTGAAGTCATTCTTGAAATGTGTAAGATATGCCTGGGCATCGGCACCGCTTTTTTTGCCATCCAGCTCGGTTCCGAACCCATCATTGTCGGCGGCACCGAGGAGCAAAAATCAAACTGGCTGGGCAAAATTGCGGAAGGGAATTCCCTGGTGGCCTATGCGGTCACCGAAGCCGGTGCCGGCAGTAATCTTGCGGCACTAAAGACCAAGGCCGAACCGGTACAAAATGACGCCGGTGACATCACAGGGTATGTTATTAACGGTACAAAGCAATTTATCTCCACCGGAGGATATGCCGATTTTATTACCCTTCTGGCCAAAACCCCGGAAGGACCGGCCTTTTTTGTTGTGGAAAAGGGAACGCCAGGGTTTGTTCAGGGCAAGGGAGAAGAGAAACACGGTATCCGGGCTTCCAACACTTCTCCGCTGTCTTTCACGGACGTTTTCGTTCCGGTTGACAATCTCGTTGGGGGGGTGCCCGGTATGGGCATGAAGCATGCCGGCAAGGTTTTTGGATATACCCGGCTGATGGTCGCCGCCATGGCCCTGGGCGCCGGCCAAGCGGCAATTGAGATTGCAATCCCATATGCAAAAGAACGGATACAGTTTGGATCGCCCCTGTCCGAAAAACAAGGCTACACCCACAAACTCATCGTCCCCCATGCCGTAAGATTCGAAGCCGCAAAGGCCTATATGGACGAAATTGCCCTCAGAATCGATTCGGGCGAATCCGATCTTCATGTGGAAGGTTCCATTGCCAAGTTGTTTGCCACCGAGTCTGCCGACAAGGCGGCCAACGATGCCATCCAAGCCCTTGGCGGTTATGGTTATATCACAGAGTTTGAAGTGGAAAAGATCAAACGGGATGTAAAGATCACCTGTATTTACGAAGGGACGAGCGAAATTCAACAGAGCATCATCAGCACGTTTCGATGGAAGGAAACGCGCAAGTCAAAGGGCGATTTTTACCAATCCATTTCCCGGGAGATGGAAACGCTCGACGGTGTTATAGACCATGCCGGGTGTCGGTTCTACGGGCTTGCTGCCGGGGTTTTAAATGATACCATCATGTTGGCCCATGACCACCGGCTGACCCGGAAGCAGCACGTCATGTTCTTATTGGCGGATATGATGACCCATGTGGAGGTTGGCGCAAGTTTGGCGCGCAAAGCGGTGGCCCTCTCAAAAGACGGCAGCCCGGACGCTGAAGAGATCAACGCCATGTCGAGGATCTTTGCAGAAGAAGTCGCGCAGCTTGTTTCCCGAAACGCGCTTAAGATATTGATGGGCTCCGGCGTATTTGATCAAGAAAAAGCCCACGAGTTTATGGAAACCCATTCCTATAATCAACTGGTTTGCAGCTGTCCAAATGTCATAAATGACATGGATCTGATTGCAGACAACCTGTTTGCGAGGTAATCATGGCGGAACAAAATCAACGTATTGTTGTCGTTACAGGGGGATCCAGGGGGATTGGTCGGGCGATCTGCATCGCGTTGGCAGCACCGGACACCCGTATCTTTTTTAATTATTTTTCTCCAAGTGATCCCGATGCCGAAGCTGCCGCTGCTGCTGAAACCGAAAAACTCGTCGTCGAAGCACAGGGTTCTGCAGCAAGTAAAAGTGTTAACATTGCAAAAGAAAATGAGGTGGTTGAATTTTTTAAAGAGGTCATCGACACAACCGGACGGATCGATGTTCTGGTAAACAATGCCGGTATCACCAAAGACGGGCTTTTGGTCCGCATGAAAGAACAGGACTGGGATGCTGTCTTAAATATAAACTTAAAAGGTGCATTCACGTGCACAAAAATTGTTTCTAAAGTCATGATGCAGCAGCGTTATGGCCGTATTATCAATATGGCGTCGGTTGTCGGCGTAACCGGCAATGTGGGACAGGCAAATTATTCGGCTTCAAAGGCGGGCTTAATCGGGCTCACAAAAACAGCTGCCAAAGAACTTGCCCCCCGCGGTATTACGGTCAATGCAATTGCACCGGGGTTTATAGAAACAGATATGACGGCGTCACTTTCGGAAAAAGCAAGGAATGCGATGCTGAGTCAGGTCCCCCTGGGACGTGCGGGGCAACCCGAAGATATTGCAGCAGCGGTTGTTTTTCTGGCTTCTGAAAGTGCATCTTACATCACTGGCCAGGTAATTCATGTGAGCGGTGGAATGTATATTTGATATCTATTAAAGGAGGTAAACTGAATGTCAATTGAGGATAAAGTAAAAAAAATAATTGCGGAAAAGCTAAGCGTTGATCTTGATGAAGTAGTACCGGAAGCGTCTTTTGTGGATGACCTGGGTGCAGATTCACTCGACCTTGTCGAGTTGATCATGTCCATGGAAGAGGAGTTCGATATTGATATTCCCGACGAAGAAGCGGAAAAACTGGTAACCGTTAAAGACGCCTTCGATTACATTGGCGCCCATTAATGTGAAGCTCCCCGGGCCCTTGCCATAAAAGACGAGGGTACCGGGGAGCATACCGGTCAATTAAGATCGAAAAAACCATTGAGAAACCGGTTTTAAAATGCCGGTTTGTAGGAGACTTATTGAGCAGACGGGTCGTTATTACGGGTCTGGGGCTTATTACACCCTTGGGTATCGGTGTGGATGACACATGGACTGCGCTGTGTAAAGGCCAATCAGGGATTGCCGAAATAACGCGATTTGACACTTCCGGTTTCGACACCAAAATTGCCGGAGAGGTCCGAGGTTTTCACCCTGAGGATTTTCTTCTCAAAAAAGAAGCCAAGCGGACCCAGAACTTTATCGCATATGCTGTTGCAGCATCCCGAATGGCTGTAGAAGATTCCAGGTTAAAGATAGACGTCACCAACCAAAACAGGATCGGTGTTGTCACAGGATGCGGCCTTGGCGGACTCAATTTGCTCGAACAAACCGCCTCTACTCTGCAAAATAAAGGCCCCAAACGGGTAAATCCGTTTTTTATCCCCATGATGATCGGCAATATGGCCCCTGGGATGATTTCAATTTATTTGGGTGCCAAAGGACCCAATGCTTCCATTGCCACCGCATGTGCCGCAGGAACCCATGCCGTCGGCGATGCATTCAAGATCATCAAGCGAGGTGGGGCCGACGCCATGATAACCGGAGGGGTGGAGTCCGTTATCACGCCCACGTGTATTGCCGGCTTCAACGCCATGAAAGCCCTCTCTGTCCGGAACGATGAACCGGAAAAGGCATCCCGTCCGTTTGACCGTGACCGGGATGGATTTGTCGTCGGCGAAGGGTGTGGCATTCTCGTTCTTGAAACACTCGAATCCGCATTGGAAAGAGGCGCCCGCATCTATGCTGAAATATGTGGATATGGGATGAGCGGAGACGGGTTTCATATGGCCGCACCGGCTCCGGATGGTGAAGGTGCCGCCCGATGTATGGTCGCTGCCATCGATGATGCGGGAATTCCCTATGACAGGATCGATTACATCAATGCCCACGGGACTTCAACCCAACTTAACGATGCTTACGAGACAAAAGCCATCAAGTCTGTATTCAAAGAAAAAGCACCGTTCATCCCCGTAAGTTCGACCAAGTCCATGACAGGCCATCTGCTGGGGGGTGCCGGGGGAATCGAAACGGTTTTTACAGCCCTGACAATCTCTGAAGGCATCATTCCACCGACCATCAATCTTGATCATCCTGATGAAGCGTGTGATCTTGACTATGTTCCCAACATCGCACGAAAGACGGATGTCAATACGGCCATGACAAACTCCTTTGGTTTCGGAGGAACAAACGCATCCCTGATCCTCAAAAGATATATCTGAATCGATATCTTCATCGGGTTTTGGGGACTCAATGTTTTCCGCAAAAGACTTTTTCCGTTTTTCTGGCTTGATAGACCGGTAAAAGTATTGTATATAGGCACTGGTTTTTGCATGATAAAATACAATTAACGATATTGGAATTCTACCATTATTTGGGATGATATCCCTTTTAATCTCAGAATCGGCTTTCTCATTTTTACAGGACATTGAAAAAATCGGATAAAACCATTTTTAAACAGATAGACTTTTTTAATACGAATTATTCCAACATGTTATTGCCCCGTCGTTCCAATTGTGATCTGCTCGCTATTACCTCGCAATGGCCGGCGAAGCGAACAAACCTGCAGTCTCGGGAACGGGGTATGAAGTTACCATAAAAAGAGTTAACATTTATGAATTTTGCAGCAAGGATCACGGGGACCGGATCAGCCTTCCCGAAAAATCGTGTCACCAACAGCACCATCGTTAAAAAACTAGCAAAATTAGGCGTCGAAACCAGCGAAAAATGGATCCGTGAGAGAACCGGAATTCAGGAGCGGCGGATTTCAGATCTTGAAAATCCAAACGAACGAAATTCATCCCTCGCTTTTTCAGCAGCTCAAAAAGCGCTGGATATGGCGGGAAAGTCACCCGAAGATATCGACCAAATTATTTATGCCACCTGCTCACCCGACACCCCACTCCCATCCAGCGCCTGCTGGCTTCAACATAAAATGGGTGCTTACAAAGCCTGGGGCATGGACATTAATGCCGCCTGTTCGGGATTTATTTATGGGCTGGCCACTGCCGAAAGGTTTATTCGATCCGGGCAGGTAGTTACGTCGTTGGTTGTGGGCGCCGAAGTCCTCAATCCCATTCTCAATTGGGAAGATCGCAATTCCTGTATTTTATTCGGGGACGGCGCCGGTGCGGCCATCGTTGAACAGACCCCTGAAGATTCCGCCCGGCAGATTTTGTCCAGCCATCTCCTTTCCGATGGGAGTCTATGGGAACTCCTTTATGTTCCTGCCGGCGGATCAAATATGGAGGTAACACCTGAAAGGTACGCAAAAAAACTTCATAAACTAAGGATGAAAGGCAAGGAACTCTTCAAGGTTGCTGTAAAAACGTTGGCCGATTCCGCCCTTCAAACTTTGAAGAAAAATCATATGACAACCGATGATCTCGATTGGTTCGTTCCGCATCAAGCCAACCATCGAATCATCGAAGCGGTGGCCAATCGTCTCGACTTTCCCATGGAAAAAGTTCTGGTTAATGTGGATCGCTTTGGCAATACTTCTGCCGCAACGATCCCCACCGCCCTGGACGAAGGCAACAGAGACGGACGAATAAAACAGGGACAGACGGTTTTGCTGACTGCATTTGGGGCGGGATTGACCTACGGTTCCATCCTAATGCGATGGTAGTCCATTGTAATTTATTACGAAAATAATATTATGCATATGATCGATTCTTTACACACGTTTCACATTCCAGTGATGGGTATCGGCTATTCCGTCGATACACCCATCCGGGTTGCGCCTTTTGGCATTTCATCGGTTATTTCACTCGTAGATGACCTTCTTCTCGAAAAAATCCGGAAATATTATGCTGCTGAGTACGGCCTCGATTATGTCAAGATACCCAAAGATGAAACGGACGGCCGGGCAAAACGAATTTCAGCCTACCTCGATATTGTCCATGAAATTGTCCAAAAAAAAATGGAAGATATAAAAAAGCAGCCGTTTTTCGAAAACAACAACAAGCGGAAATACTTTGATCTGTTGCCCGAAAGCAGCATTCTGAAAAAAAATTACAACCAGTTGCTCAAAATGAAAGGCGGCAAGGAAAGAGATGCCCTGGAGAAAGATCTGACACGGCGGATGAGACCCGGATCCATTGATGTTAACATTATGGTCACCGTGGATCGGACCCACCTGGATAATAACGGCAATCCCCTGGGCCAAGAATTTACCGATGCCAAATCAGGCCTTAGGGGCTATGCCAACAGCTGTCTGGAGTCTTCGATTGTATTTTCAGCAGGGATTAATCAGCGGCTGTATAGTTATATGAGCAAATTCCGTGACTTTTACAGGGATAAAATGGGTGGGATAAAAAAACGGATTATTCTCAAAGTGAGTGATTTCCGTTCCGCTTTGGTTCAGGGGAAATTTTTAGCCAAAAAAGGCCTCGAGGTTTACGAGTTCCGCATAGAATCCGGGCTAAACTGCGGCGGCCATGCCTTCGCCTCCAATGGAATTTTACTGCCGACACTTCTTAAAGAATTTAAGGATAAACGTAACCGTCTGGTGGCGGAATTTAAACCGCTCATACAAAAATATTATAGCAAGATGGGATGGGAGTATCCTGAATCGGCCATGAAAAACCATCCCCTTATCACCGTTCAGGGTGGAATCGGCATCCACGGTGAAGTGCGCAGACTCACGGAAGATTTCAGCATGGATTTAACAGGATGGGCCAGCCCTTTTCTTCTGGTTCCCGAGGCAACCTGCGTGGATGAACCCACCCGTGAACTGCTGCGGCGGGCCCGGGGAAAGGATCTGTATTTAAGTGACGTTTCCCCGCTAAATATTTATTTTAACAATGTTCACGGATCAGGATCAGAATTATGGACCCGTAAAAAGGTGATGGAAGGACGCCCCGGCTCTCCGTGCCAAAAACATTTTTTGATATCCAATACCGAATTTACCGAAAAACCGATCTGTTTGGCCTCGCGGAAGTATCAAGCTGCAAAACTGAAAGAGATCGAGAATGCGGAGATTTCACCCGATGAAAAGGCAAAATTAATTGAAAAGGTTGTCGTAAAAACCTGTATTTGCGAGCATTTAGGAAACGGGGCACTTATTGCGTTGGGATTGGCCAAAGAGCAAAACGCACCCCAGTCCATATGCCCCGGGCCCAACATCGAATGGTTTAATCGACAGTACACCCTAAAGGAGATGGTAGACCATATTTATGGAAGGCGTCCGTCCCTGGTTTCATCAAAACGCCCCCATATGTTTGCCAAAGAAATTGTGATGTATGTGGACTATTTTGAAAAGCAGATCGCGAATTCTTCTTATACACCCAAAGAAATCAAAACATTCCTCGACTTCAAAAAAAATCTCGAAGAAGGTCTTAACTTTTGCCTTGAAATTGCCCAAAACCCCCCATATCCCGGGGAAAACCTGGCGTCTCTTTCAAGCTGCGTGGCGCAGCAAAGACGTCGCATGGAATCTCTCTATACCTGTTTTAAAAAAAATATTCCTTTAGCTTTTAACATTGAATCAGATCCAGACAATCCGACGTCGAAGCATCCCGTCTGAACCTCACCGGGGACGACTTATATCCGTCATCAACATGAAATGGAACCATGAAGATAGATCACTTCTGGCATCTTCTCAAAACCGATTTTTCCTATCAAAGCCCCCAAAAACGGCGATTTTTGGTAAAGAAGTATCACAAATGGGCGACACTCATCTATTATATCCAGCTTTTTTTTACCATCCTGACAGAAAGCCTGACCGCACGAAAGAGATCGTATGAAGGCAAAACCTGGGGGAAAGGTTCCCTTCGCGTCCTTAAAGTTGCAGAGGCCGCAGGGGGAAAATTTCATGTGTCCGGATTGAAAGCTCTCGAGGATTTGAAGGGACCGGTTGTGTACGTTGCCAACCATATGAGCCTGCTCGACACACTTGTTCTCCCTTGTATACTGCTGATGTTCGGCAACGTCACATTTGTGGTCAAGGAAGGGCTGCTCAGGTATCCGGTTCTCGGCACCATCATAAGGGCGATCCATCCCATCGCCGTTACACGAAAAAATCCCAGAAGCGACTTGAAAACCGTCATGGGAAAAGGACGGGCTTTAATTTCCGACGGCTGCTCCGTTATCATATTCCCCCAGGCCACCCGAAGCGCCACATTCGACCAGACAACGTTTAATTCCATGGGGGTTAAGTTGGCACAAAGGGCCGGGGTTCCCGTTGTACCGGTGGCATTAAAGACCGACTTCCAAGGTAATGGGAGGATCATCAAGGATATGGGCGCTGTCGATCCCGGAAAGGAACTCTACATAAAATTCGGAAACCCCATGTTTGTGGAAGGCAAAGGGCAGGACATACATAAAAAAGTCCTTCAATTTATTGTTGAAAACCTTAAATCATGGGGCGTAAAGGTTTATCCGGATGTATCCGTGAAAAATTCGGGCTAACCTAAGCATCCGTATCAGGGACCACCGGCATGGGGACTTTAAAAAACTGGACCCCCTCTTCTGTTAATGTCTTCTCTTCTTCTTTGGTACTGACACCTCTGATATTCCTTGCTTCTGAAACGCCATAATGCATCTTCAAGGCTTCTTTGGAGAAATCGGCCCCCACATCATCAAAATTTTTCTCAACAAATTCGATGATCTTCTGCCCCATATTTAAAAGATCCGCTTGCGCATCGGAAAATTCCTTCAAAGGGGTCGACGTTTTTATGGCAAAGGTCGACGGAATCCTTTCAATTGAAGTACTATTGCAGACCGGGCATGCGATAAGACCTTTTTTTTCCTGTTTTTCATATGCCTTTCCGTCTTCAAACCAACCCTCAAAAGAATGTCCGTTGATGCACTGCAAGTCGTAAGCTATCATATAATCATTCCGTTTATTGAACAATTAGGTTAAGTTGAAACTATTAGGTTTTCTATCATAAATTTAATTAGTTTCCATCCATAAATGGCCCTTTTTGCCCGGCTCTGCGTTCTCCGCGGGTTTCCGGCTGCGGCCTTGATCCGAACAAAAATTGCTCATATATGAATTGGAAACGCACCGTGCCCATTTAACAATAATGGATGGCACCAATTATATTTCTACAAGGGTTAAAAAATCGCCCTGGATCTTTCAACAAAAACGTTTAATCTTCGTTGCTTATAAATTTTCTTGATGTTATCATATTTTTCAGCATTTAAAAAGTCATAACTGGCAAACTCGCGACAGGGTCGATGTCATGGCTTGCAGGCTTTTTAACTGCCAGTAATAACTGTCTAATAACAGGATTAACACATGAACAAGGCGCGATTTAATCCCATTGACATTCAATAAACCTTTTTCTATATCACAAAACCATGTTCGGGGTAAAATTAAGCCTTAAAAAGAACTTTTCTTTAATATTATAATATAAATTCAAAGACGTTAAATTTTATGACACAAATTAAAACAGACTTTTTGATCATCGGTAGCGGTATCGCCGGCCTGACGTTTGCCCTTAAAGTAGCCGAATTCGGCCATGTGGCGTTGGTCACCAAAAAAGGGATCATGGACAGCAACACCTCCCAGGCCCAAGGTGGAATTGCCTCTGTCTTCGGGGAACTCGATTCATTTGACCTTCACATTCAGGATACCCTTGCTTCCGGAGATGGTCTCTGCAACCGGGATGTGGTTGAAATGGTGGTTAAAAACGGACCCGGCAGGATCCGCGAATTGATCGATCTTGGTG
This sequence comes from Desulfobacterales bacterium, assembly GCA_024641825.1. Taxonomy (GTDB): domain Bacteria; phylum Desulfobacterota; class Desulfobacteria; order Desulfobacterales; family UBA11574; genus JAAXQD01. Next base: position 13,979 of record JAHECI010000020.1, read on the forward strand.
TACATTTCAACCTCAAAGATAAGAAGCTATCAGATTCTGAATCCCCGGATTCTGAATTAGATCTGGGGCGTGAAGGCGGTCATTCTCAAAAACGCATTGTTCATGCCCACGACATGACGGGGAGAGAAGTCGAAAAGGTTCTTGTGGATCACGTTAAAAATAACGATCGGATTACCCTGTTTGAAAACCACATGGCCATTGATCTCATTACCATTTCCACCCGCATGAAAAGGGGCATCATCACGACCACCCATGAAGACTATTGCTGTGGCGCATATGTCCTTGACAGAGAAACAAGTCATGTTAAAACCTTCTGCGCAAAGATAACACTTCTGGCCACCGGCGGTGCCGGCAAAGTTTACCTTTACACCAGCAATCCGGATATTGCCACCGGTGACGGCATTGCTATGGGGTACCGTGCCGGGGCCACCGTCGCCAATCTAGAATTCGTTCAGTTTCATCCAACATGTCTGTTCCACCCCGATGCAAAAAACTTCCTGATTTCAGAAGCCTTAAGGGGGGAAGGCGCGATCCTGCTTGATTCTTCCGGCAGCCCTTTCATGGAAAAATATGACACCCAAAAGGATCTTGCATGCCGTGACGTGGTTGCTCGGGCCATTGATACAGAACTCAAGAAAAGTGGTGCGGATTCCGTATTTCTTGACATATCCAACAAAAATTCCGATTTCATAAAAGAACGCTTCCCCAATTTATACAAAAAGTGCTTAACCTTCGGTTTTGATATGACCCAAGAGCCGATTCCGGTTGTTCCTGCCGCCCATTATATGTGCGGAGGTATCGCAACCGACATGTTCGGAAGAACAGATTTGCACCGATTGTACGCTATCGGCGAAACAGCCTGTACCGGACTTCATGGCGCCAACAGACTTGCAAGCAACTCTTTGATCGAAGCGCTGGTATATTCCCATATGGCTGCCCAGCAGGCCGTGAAGGATATCAAAACATCAGACTTCACGGCCACCCCGGATCCGCCCCCCTGGGACGAAGTCGGCACCACAGACAGCGACGAAGTAATTATGGTTTCACAGAATTGGGATGAAATCCGGCGATTCATGTGGAACTATGTGGGGATTGTCCGATCAAACAAACGGTTGGAAAGAGCCCAACGACGTATTGAAATAATACAGAAAGAGATACGGGAGTATTATTGGGATTTTAGGGTTTCACCGGATCTTATTGAGCTCCGAAATATCGCCATGGTGGCAGAACTTATTATCAAGTGTGCCGGATACCGGAAAGAAAGCCGAGGGCTCCACCACAACATCGGATATCCCTATCGGGATGATATGCACTGGCAAAAAGACACCATTCTTCGGCGATCATTTATGGGATAGGAGGCCTGGAACTTCTTCTCCTCTCCAATCCTTTCCTTTTTTTGTAAATTCAAGCGCTTGAGATATATACCGATAGCGCTTGCCCGCAATTCTGTTTTTATCCTTCATCTTCATTGACAACCCTGGTTTTTGTATTACTTTAGTAGCAAATTTTATACGTATCTTATGTGTAATCGAAATTCCCTTTGGCTTCGCTGAAACAGGGTTGCCACTTTTCTCCGAAAAGCTTCAGGGAATATTCGGCGGTAAGGATTCGTATGCATTTTAGTCGTCACTTGTTAACCTTGCACAAAGCCGAAAGGATCCCGCTCGCGGTTACCGTTCACGGAATGCCCGGGCGATTACCAGGAAACTAAATGAGGAACAAACGAGATTACTACGAAACATTAAATGTAAGCCGTAATGCCGATGAGAGTGAGCTAAAAGCCAGCTACCGGAAACTGGCCCTTAAATACCACCCGGATCGAAATTCCGGCGACAAAGAGTCTGAAGAAAAATTCAAGGAGGCTTCCGAAGCTTATGAGGTTCTCCGAGACCCTCAAAAACGGAACATTTATGATCAGTTTGGCCATCAAGGTCTCGAAGGGTCGGGGTTTTCGGGATTTAGCGGGTTTGAAGACATTTTTTCGAGCTTTGGCGGAATTTTTGAGGAATTTTTTGGATTCAACAGCGGAAGCCGGTCAAGGAGCCGGGTTCAAAGGGGTGCCGATCTCCGTTACGACCTGACGCTCAGTTTCATGGACGCCGCTTTTGGTACAGAAACAGAAATAGATTTACAGAAGATGGAAACGTGCGCGTCCTGTGAAGGAAGCAAGTGCGAACCGGACACCCATCCAGAAACCTGCCGGCAGTGTAACGGCACCGGGCAGGTTTCCCGGAATCAGGGTTTTTTTACCGTGAGAACAACCTGCTACCAATGCAATGGAAACGGTCAAACCATACCGCATCCATGTACCGCCTGCAAGGGATCCGGACAGGTTGCAATTCGTAAAAAAGTGGCCGTAAAAATCCCGGCAGGCGTTGATACCGGATCCAGGCTCCGCCTCACCGGAGAGGGTGAATCCGGCATATACGGAGGGCCCCCGGGTGATCTTTATGTTTTTATACATGTTGAACCCCACAAATTCTTCGAACGTGACAATACAGACGTCATCTGCCAGATGGAGATTTCCTTTGTACAGGCTGCCCTTGGCGATACCATAGCGGTTCCTACCTTAAACGGCAAAAAGACACTAAAAATTTCAAAAGGCACCCAACCCGGCCACCTCTTTCGTCTTCGCGGTGAGGGAATTCCGTCTCTGAGATACGGCAAACGAGGAGACCAGATCATTCAAATTTTAATTAAAACACCCACCCATCTGAATAAAAAACAGGAAGCGCTGCTCAAAGAATTCGCCAAAATTGAATCAAGCAAACTACCCAATAAATTAAAAAATATTCTCAAAAACGGGTTGGACAGAGCAAGCAACTGACCTCTTTTTTAAAGGAATTTGGGCCCATCGGTTGTTTCACCAACCCAAGGAGATTTAACGGTAATGTATGAATTAAAGGTTGTTACGGATTTTGCAGCAGCCCATCAGCTTAAAATGGTGGCTGAAAAATGTGAAAACTTGCACGGACATAACTGGAAGATCGAAGTCTGTGTCGCCGGCGAGCACCTCAACAATGCGGGGGTATTGATCGACTTTGGAGAATTAAAGGGGTATGTTTCTGAAATCATGGCACGGCTGGATCACAAGTTTTTAAACGAACTCGATTACTTTCATGATGACAACCCGCCCTCTTCGGAAAACATTGCCCGGTATATTGCAGACGCCCTTCAATCCATGATGAATGATTCTGACGTCAAGGTTACCCGGGTAACTTCCTGGGAGTCGGA